>JAXIPK010000043.1:0-6311 GCA_045402975.1 Acidobacteriota bacterium | reverse complement strand
GTGTGCGGCATCGCCCCGCGGGGCAGGGATTGCCCGGATGCGCCCATCGGTTCGCTCAGAAAGGCTGTGATGCTTTCCCAGATTGCTTTGTAGAGGGGCTGGCTTTCATCCAGCAGATGGGGCTGCCAATTCGAGTTGGATTTCTGCTCACTCATGGCCTTGCCAGACACCTCCCCGGGCCTCTAGTACTAAGATGCTTTCCGCCGCCAAGGGATGCCTACCTGCCCTGAACCCCCGCGCAGCGGGGTGAAGGGGCTCCCTCCGGTGGTGCCTCTGAACCTTCATCCTACCTACCTATTTTACCACCACCGAAGGGTCAGTAGAGATGAAAGTCCACCATGGGGGAGGGCCGAGGGGGGGTTGGGTCAGCTCGAATGCGTTATGCGTACAAAACGCGTTTGTACGCATTTTCCACGCATTCCTGGGACGGTCCCCGACACCTCCGGAACGACCTGCCGCTGACAATTCAACCCCTTCCCTGTATCATTGAATATTCGGCTTGAATCCGGAGAGAAATCTGAACAAACGCCGTGTCTGACGCTGCCAAAGTGAAACCGCTCGACCTCAAGAAGACGCTCAACCTGCCGCGCACGGGTTTCCCCATGCAGGCGGGGTTGCTGCGCAGCGAGCCGGCCCTGCTCGAGCGCTGGCAAAAGGAAAACCTCTACCAGCAGCTTCGCCAGGCCCGCGCCGGCGCACCGCTCTTCGTCTACCACGACGGCCCGCCCTACGCCAACGGCGAGGTCCATCCCGGCACCGCGCTCAACAAGATCCTCAAGGACTTCATCGTGCGCTCGCGGTCGATGACCGGCTTCAACTCCGCTTTCATTCCCGGCTGGGACTGCCACGGGCTGCCCATCGAAATCAACGTGGACAAAGAGCTGGGGGCGCGCAAGGCGCAGCTTTCGGTGCTCGAGATCCGCCGCGCCTGCCGCGCCTACGCCGAGCGCTTCGTCGAGCTCCACCGCCAGGTTTTCACCCGCCTGGGCTGCATCGGCGAGTGGGAGAACCCGTACCTGACGATGAGCAACCAGTACGAGTTCACCATCGCCGACGCTTTCCTCACCTTCCTTGAGAAGGGCTACGTCTACAAAGGCCTCAAACCCGTGCTCTGGTGCTGGCGCGACCAGACCGCGCTCGCTGAAGCCGAAATCGAGTACGAGAACCGCACCAGCCCTTCCATCTGGGTGCGCTACGCCGTCGTGGATGGCGCTGCACCAGCGGGCTTTCCCGAGAAAGCCTACGCCGTCATCTGGACCACCACGCCCTGGACGCTGCCCGCCAGCCTGGCGCTGGCGTTCCATCCGCAACTCCGGTATACCGTCGTCCAAACCGGCTCCGGCCGCTATCTCATCGCCGAGGATTTGGTCGATCGGTTCGCCCACGACACGGACTTGCATGTGACTCCGCAGCTCGGCTCGTGGACCGGCGAGCAGTTAGCCGGGCTGAAGTTCCAGCATCCGTTCCTCGACCGCGTCATCCCGGCCGTGCTGGCCGACTACGTCACCCTCGAGCAGGGCACCGGCGTCGTCCACACCGCGCCCGGCCACGGCGCCGAAGACTTCGCCACCGGGCAGAAGTACGGCCTCGACATCTATTGTCCGGTGGACACCGCCGGGCGCTTCAGCGAGGGCCTCGACGCCTACAACGGCCAGCAGATTTTTGACGCCAACCCGCGCATCATCGAGCTGCTGAAGCAGCGCGGCGCGCTGGTCGCCGAAGGCAAGATCGAGCACTCCTACCCGCATTGCTGGCGCTGCCACCAGCCGCTCATCTTCCGCGCCACCGAGCAGTGGTTCATTTCGATGGAGCACAACCACCTGCGGCGGCGCGCCGTCGAAGCGGTGAAGAAAGTTGAATGGATTCCTCCCTGGGGCGAAGAGCAGATGACCGCCATGCTCGAAAGCCGCCCCGACTGGTGCATCTCCCGCCAGCGCGTCTGGGGCGTGCCGATTCCGGTTTTCTACTGCGACGCCTGCGGCGAAAAGTTCACCGACGTGCCCACGCTGCGCACGGCGGTGCGTTGGTTCCAGCGCGAGGGTGCCGACGCCTGGTACAAGTACGACGCCGCCGACCTGCTGCCGCAGGGCACGCGCTGCGCGAACTGCAACGGGACGAGCTTTCGGAAGGAGACCGACATTCTCGACGTCTGGTTCGATTCCGGCTCGAGCCACCTCGCCGTGCTGGGCCATCGCGCCGATGTGCCCTGGCCCGCCGACCTCTACTTCGAAGGCCTCGACCAGTACCGCGGCTGGTTTCACAGCTCGCTGCTCGTGGCGCTGGGCGTCAAAGACGCCGCGCCCTATCGCACTGTACTCACTCACGCCTGGGTGCTCGACGCCGACGGCCGCCCGATGTCGAAGTCGCTCGGCAACTTTGTCGCCGCCCGCGAATTGATCGACAAGTACGGCGCCGAAATCTTCCGCCTGCTGGGAGCTTCGGTGGACTACCGCGGCGACGTCCGCATGAGCCCGCAGCTTTTCGAGCAGGCCACCGAGTCCTACCGGAAGATTCGCAACACCTTCCGCTACTGCCTGTCGAATCTCTACGACTTCGACCCGGCGCGCGACGCCCTGCCCGCTGACCGGCTGGAGGAGCTCGACCGCTGGATGCTGGGCCGCACCGCCGAGCTCGTGGCCCGGGCCCGCGAAAGCTACGACCGCTACGAGTTCTTCAAGGTCTACCACGCCCTCTACAACTTCTGCACCGTGGACCTGAGCGCCGTCTATTTCGACATTCTGAAGGACCGCCTCTACACTTCCCATCCGCGCTCTACCGCGCGCCGCAGCGCCCAGACCGCGCTCTATCGCATCGCCGACGCCCTGGTCCGCCTGGCCGCGCCCCTGCTGGTCTTCACCACCGAAGAAGTCTGGCAACAACTGCCCGGGGCAACTCAACGCGCCGCCAGCATCCACCTCACCGTCTTCCCGAAGCCGGAGGAAGTGGGTGCGACTCTGCCCGCCGAGAAGGCTGCTCGCTGGGAGAAGCTGCTGGAAGTACGCGGCGAAGTCTTGAAGGCGCTCGAGCGCGCCCGCCAGGCCAAGCAGATCGGCGGCTCGCTCGACGCTCAGGTTTATTTGCGCGCTGATGGCGAGTGGGCGCCGCTGCTCCAGGACTATCAGGCCCAGCTCCGCTACCTCTTCATCGTTTCTCGCGCCGAGGTGGGTCGCGACGCCGCCGCAGCTCAGCCCAGCGACCTGCCCGGACTTGAAATCGCCGTGCATCCTGCCGACGGGCAGAAGTGCGCCCGCTGCTGGAACTACTCGCCCCGCGTGGGCTCCTTCGCCGCCTACCCGACCGTTTGCGAGCGCTGCGCCTCCGTTCTTGAGGAGCTGACGGCCAACTCATGACCCCCCGCGAACCCGACTCCCGAGGCTTCTATCTCACTGTCGCCGTCGTTACTCTGCTGCTCGACCAGATCACCAAGTGGCTCGTCACCCGCCAACTGGCTCTGGGCGAGTCCCACCGCCTTCTCCCCGGCTTCTTCAGCTTCACCCATTTGCAGAACCGCGGCGCCGCCTTTGGCCTCTTTGCCGATTCCGATTCCTCCGTCGTGCAGGGGTTTCTGATCGCCTTCTCCATCGCCGCCCTGCTCCTGGTCCTCTTTCTCCTCTGGCGCGGCGTCACCTCCGCCTGGTCGGGCTGGGGATTGGGTCTGATTCTCGGCGGCGCGCTCGGCAATCTAATCGACCGTCTCCGCGCCGGCAGCGTGGTCGACTTCCTCGATTTCCACCTGGGGCGGTATCATTGGCCGGCGTTCAACCTGGCCGATAGCGCCGTGGTCATCGGCGCCATAGCGTTGATGATTGAAGTGCTGCGCTCCCGACCGAGTCGGGACAGTGAGGCCTGATGTATCCGCGACTCTACACTTGGGAGCCCTACTTCACGCTGCACACCTACGGCGTGCTGATGGCTCTCGCCGTCTTCGCCGGGCTCTATGTCGCGGTGCGCCTGGCCCCGCGCGCTGGCTTGAAGCGCGAGAGCGTCTGGAACATCGGCGTCTATATGGCCCTCGCCGGCCTGATCGGCAGCCGCCTGATGTATCTCATCTCCGAGTGGCGCTACTACGCCGAAAACCCCAAGCAGATTTTTTCCTGGGGTACGTTGCAGGCCGGAGGGTTTTTTCAGGGCGGGCTGATTCTGGCCGTCGTCGTGGGTCTCTGGCTGGTGCGGCGCGAGAAGATCAGCTTCCTGGCGCTGAGCGACGTTTGCTCTCCCGGCATCGCCCTCGGCCTGGCGCTGGCGCGCCTGGGCTGCTTCACCGCCGGCTGCTGCTGGGGCAAGGTCACGCAGTCTGCTTGGGCTGTCACTTTCACCGACCCCTACAGCGCCCGCGTGGTCGGTGTGCCGCTCGGCATTCCGCTCCATCCCACCCAGCTCTATGAGTCTCTTCTCTCGTTCGCGCTTTTCGGCCTGCTCCTCCTGCTGTGGCACTGGCGGAGTTTCTCCGGGCAGATTTTCGCCGCCTTCCTCATCCTCTATTCCACCGGGCGCTTCCTGCTCGAGTTTATGCGCGACGATCCCCGCGGGCCGTTCTTCTTCGAGGGCGCCCTCTCCACCCCGCAACTCATGAGCATCCTGCTTTTCCTCGTCGGCGTCGCTGTCTGGTGGCGCAACCGCCGCCGCCGGCTTGCCCTGAGTGAGCCCCGCGAAGCGGGATGAATCGAAGGGTGGCCGCCCGTCCATGCCCCGGCGCACCAGTAGCTTTTCGGTCCCCGTCGAAGCGCGCGGCCAGCGCCTTGACTACTTCCTCGCCACTCAACTCCCGCAGCTCAGCCGCTCCCAAGTCCAGAAGTGCATTCGCGACGGCGGCGTCACTCTCGGCGGAAAAGATGTTCGTCGCGCCAGCCTCCGCCTCCGCGGCGGCGAGAAGCTGGCCGTTGTCCTCCCTGAGCCCGCCGCAGCCGCTGGGGTTCCGGAAGATATTCCTCTGGAAGTTCTCTACGAAGACGATGACCTGGCGGTCCTCAACAAGCCCGCCGGGCTGGTGGTTCACGCCGGCGCCGGCCCCGCGCGCCGCGGCGGCACGCTGGTGAACGCTCTGCTGCACCGCTTCCGCCGTCTCTCCCGCATCGGCGGGCCCTTGCGGCCGGGCATTGTGCATCGCCTCGACAAGCCCACCTCCGGCGTTTTGCTCATCGCCAAGACTGACGAAGCGCACCTGCGCCTCGCCGCCCAGTTCGAGCGCCGCGAAGTGGAGAAGCGCTACCTGGCGCTGGCGCACGGCCGCCTGGCGCGCGCCCACGACGTGATTCGCCTGCCCGTGGCCCGCGACCTCGCCCGCCGCACTCGCATGACTACGCGCCGCCGCGAAGGCCGCGCCGCCATCACCGAATACCGCGTGCTCGAAAGCGCCCGCGGCTTCACTCTTCTCGAAGCCTTGCTCCACACTGGCCGCACCCATCAGGTGCGCGTGCACTTCTCCTCGCTCGGCCACCCGCTGGTCGGCGACACTCTTTACGGCGCCCCGCGCCTGCTGCGCTGGGACGACCACTCCGAGCCCACCCTCGACCGCATCTTCCTCCACGCGCAGCAACTTCGCTTTCACCATCCACGCACGGAGAAGCCGATCGAAGTCAGCGCGCCGGTCCCCGCCGAGCTCTCCGACCTGTTGCGCCGCCTCGGGTTTGCCTATAATGGTTGAGGGGAGAGTCGCATGAAGCCGCGGCTGTTGGTTCTCGCTGTTCTCGTCGCTACGCTGGCCGCGCCCGGGCAGCAGCCTCCTCCTCCGCCGCCCCAGGAAGAAGGCCCGCCGGTTCGCGTCGAAGTCGACCTCGTCAACGTCGTTTTCAGCGTCACCGACCGCCGCAACCGTCACGTCCCCGGGTTGGGCCCCGCCGACTTCGCTGTCTTCGAAGACGGCGTGCAGCAGGAAATCAAGCACTTCGCCAGCGAGACCAATCTTCCGCTGCGCATCGGCTTGGTCGTCGACATGAGCAACAGCGTCCGCCCCCGCTTCCAGTTCGAGCAGGAGGCCGCCATCGACTTCCTCCACACCATCCTGCGACCCAAGACCGACCTGTCCTTCCTCATCGGCTTTGATTCCACGCCTGTGCTGGTGCAGGAGTTCACCGACGACCCCCAGGGTATGGCCAACGCCATCCATCGCCTGCGCGCCGGCGGCGGCACCGCGCTCTACGACGCCGTCTGGCTGGCGGCCAAGAAGCTGGGCGAAAGCTCCGGCACCGACACCCGCAAGCTGCTCATCGTCCTGAGCGACGGCGAGGACAACACCAGCGTCGTCACGCGGCGCGAAGCCTTGGAGATGGCCCAGCGCCACGAAATCATCATCTTCACCGTCAGCACCAGCC
>JAXIPK010000068.1:0-2052 GCA_045402975.1 Acidobacteriota bacterium | reverse complement strand
TCTTCCAGCAGGCCGGCGGCCTGAACCAGGCTGAGGCCGAGGCCGGTCTGGAGATGAACCTGGACTTCTTCCTCAGCATTCTGAACGGGCTGAACATGGGCGACTGCGTGAACGAAGTCGGGTACATGGTCCGGCCCTACGAAACTCAGGCCGGCGCCACCGACACCATGCTCGACGAAGCCGTGGACTACCTCCACGAAGTGCTGCAGAAGAAATCGCCGTGGAAGATCGAGGACAAGCTGGGCGCCATGGCCGACAAGGTCCCCATGAAAGGTACGGTGGAGTACCTGGGGAAGTTCCTCAACCAGCTCTACAGCGACGACTACGTGGACGCGCTGCATAACGTTCGCGACCGCTTCAACGCCATTGAAGTGGACCGCCTGAAGGTGAAGCCCATCGTGAAAATCACGGGCGAGTTCTGGGCGCAGACCACCGAGGGCGACGGCAACTTCAACATGTTCCGCTTCCTGGAGCGCGAAGGCGCGCAAGTGATGGTGGAGTCGGTGGGCACCTGGATCAATTACATGATTCACCAGGTGGTGCAGCGCACCAAGGACCAGCGCGGCCTGGAAGAAGGCGCGGTGCTGCCTCCCATGTGGCGGCTGGACAAGCACGCCGGTATCGAGTGGAGATACCGCAACAAGCTGATGAAGCTGAAGGCCGCGGAAATGATCTTCTCCCGCGAGTACGCCAAGATCGTCACCGCCCTGGGCGGGCTGGGCCACCACCTGGTGAGCCAGTACGAGCTGCAGCGCGTAGCCCATCCTTATTACAACTCGCGGGCCGCGGGCGGCGAAGGCCACCTCGAAGTCGCCATGAATATTTACTACTCGAACCGCGAGCTGGCGCACATGGTGCTCTCGCTCAAGCCGTTCGGCTGCATGCCTTCGACGCAATCGGACGGCGCGCAGTCGGCCGTGGTCGCCCACTTCAAGGACATGATCTACCTGCCTGTTGAGACCTCGGGCGAAGGCGAGATCAACGCCCACAGCCGCGTGCAGATGGCGTTGGGCGAGGCCAAAGCCAAGGCCAAGACCGAGATGAAGAACGTGCTGGAGAAGGTCGGCAAGACGGTCGAGGAGTTGCGCGCCTTCACCGACCAGCATCCCGAAACCAAGCGCGGCCTGTATCGCTCGCCCAAGTACAAAGGCGTAATCGGCACCTCGGCGAATTTCGCCATTCACCTAGCCGAGCGCATGGGCGTGCAGGTGCCATACCACGTGGAAGGCCACTAGACCGTAGAGACGTTGCTGGCAACGTCTCAGGAGACCAATTGTCCGGACTGACCGACAAGGCGAACCCGCAGAAGAAATACGACCTGCTATGGATGGGTGTGGACGTCGGCTCCACCACCGTGAAGGTGGCGGTGATTGACGGCGAGAACGACGACATCCTCTGGCAGGACTACCAGCGCCACGACACCAAGCAGCCGGAAAAAGCGCTGGAGATGCTGAAGGCCATCGCCGCGGATTTCCCCGCCACGCCCCAGGAGAACTTCCGTGCGTTCATCACCGGCTCCGGCGGGTCGGGCATTGCCAAGCACATCGGCGCCAAGTTCGTGCAGGAAGTGAACGCGGTCTCGCTGGCCGTCGAGAAGTTCTATCCCGAATGCGGCTCGGTGATCGAGTTGGGCGGGCAGGACGCCAAGATCATCATCTTCAAGGAAGACCCGGAGACCGGCAAGAAGAAGAAGCTGCCCTCCATGAACGACAAGTGCGCCGGAGGCACGGGCGCCGTCATTGATAAGATCAACGCCAAGCTGCGCATCCCTTCCGCCCAGCTCTGCGAAATGGGCTACGAGGGCCTGAAACTGCATCCCGTGGCCGGCAAGTGCGGCGTGTTCGCGGAAACCGATATCAACGGCCTGCAGAAGCAGGGCGTGCCTCCACCGGAACTGATGGCTTCGCTGTTTGAGTCCATCGTGCAGCAGAACCTGGCGGTGCTCACGCGCGGTAACACGCTGCGGCCGGTGGTGCTGCTGCTGGGCGGGCCCAACTGCTACATCAAGGGCATGCGCGACTGCTGGAAGCACAACATCCCCAAGATCTGGGA
>JAXIPK010000311.1:0-3444 GCA_045402975.1 Acidobacteriota bacterium | reverse complement strand
GTGGCGTTTCGCTCGTCCACACCGAGACCTTCCAGTCGCCCTCCTCGCTGCTCTGGCGCAACGTGCCGCTGGCAGTCAGCTCCAGCTCCCGCGGGTAGCGGAAGCGCAGCTCGTAGCGGGCTGGCTTGTAGTAGCCCACCCGCGGGTACCAGTTCTCGCGCGCGCCCACGAAGAAGACGCCGTTGCCCAGCGCCGCAATCACCCGGCCGCGGTAGTGGAAGCGCAGCCGGCGCGGAGCGTCTTCGGACGCCGCCGGCAGGAGCACCACCACCAGATCGGTACCGCGGTGCTGCACTTCTTCTTCGGAGTAGGTCGTGTTCTGAAAGAAGTCGAGCGGATGCCACTCACCGTCGGTCTGTCCTGCTGCTTGCTCGCTCACCTCCTCCACCAGGAGGCGCCGCGAAAGCTCGAACAGCACCACGCGCGGGCCGGCCAGCGGCTCGAGCTCCACTTCGCAGACACCTTCGAGCTCGCTCGTCGGCAGAATGGTTGTGTCAACTCGGTAGGAGCGCGCCCGCGCGCTCGGCGGCGCCGGCGGCATTTCGCGCGGCGAGAACGACGTCCACACGTCGTAGAACGGCAGCCCCTCGACGATGCGCACCTGGCCCACCAGCAACTGCTCCGGGCGCCGCTCATCCACCACCAGGTCAAACGCCCCCAGCCGTTCGCCGTTCACTCCGGCGTAGAAGTAGCGGCCGGCCGAAGGCCCGGCCTCGAGCAGCAGGCGGAGTGAATGCGTCGGGTTGAGCTGCGGCAGCCGCTCCTCCCATCGCTCCAGCAGCTCGGGTGCGTGCCTCGGCTCGCCGCCGGCGCGAAGCTGGCGCCGCAGCTCGGTGTAGGTGTCTTCACTGAAGCGCAGGTAGGCGGCGTCGAAGGTCTCGGTCAGAATCGGCGAGCCGGTGAACTTCGCCATCTGCTGCCGCTCGGGCAGGTCGGGCGGTAGCACCAGCACTTCGCCGCTGCCTTCGAAGACGGCGCCGGTCACGCGCCCGTCCACCGGCTCGAAGAACACCAGCGTCCCGTGATGCAGCGTCAGGCGGATCGCGTCCTGGCGGAGCCGCAGGTCGGCGACTTGGTAGCTGTTGGCGGGGTCGAGCCCGACGCGCTGGAGCTTTTCCAGCAGTTCCTTCGGCCTCTCCTGGGCTGCGCTGGGCGCCACGAAAAACGCGGCGCTCATCAGCGCCGCCAGCAGGAATACTCCTCGCGTGTGGCGCGCGCGGCTCATACTTCGACTCTAGTCCACCGCCGGCGTTCTCCGCAACTCGTTACCCGTGCTCCGCGGAACGTCGCTGCTGGTACAATCACCCCAATGAGGAACCGCATCAACTTCGCGTTCTTGCTCGGCTGCCTGGTCGTGGCAACGTCTGTGTCTGCCGACGTCGTCGTGCTCAAGAGTGGCCGGCGCATTGAAACCTGGAAGGTTGAGGAGCGCGGCGACCGCGTCTATTACCAGACACCCGAAGGTGAGGTCGGCATCCCCAAGCGCCTGGTGGAGCGCATCGAGCGCAGCGATTCTGTGCCCAACTGGGCTGCGAAGGACAAGAGCTCGGTCAAGCTATCCACCTCCGACCTGCCTGCCCTGGGCGAGGAAGCGGTCGAGCGTGTGGTCGCCGGAGGCCGCATCGACCGCGAACTGCTGAAGCATTTGGAGGACGAGGCTGACCATAACCTTACCGAAGCACCCAAAGCGCGTGCGGCCGCTGCCCATGCGCTGGTCGCGGACTTCTACTATGAACAGGGTGACCTGCCGGCGGCGGAGAACAGCCTGAAGCGTGCCCTAACTTTTGCGCCCAATCACCCTCGGCTCGTTCTCAACCTGGCGGTGCTCGCCATCGAGCAGCAGCGCTATCCGGCCGCCCTCGACTACATCCAAACCGCGTTGCGCGACCCAGGCTACTCGTTTGAAGCTTACCGGCTGCAAGGCTGGGTGTATTACCGGATGGAAGATCTGGATCGCGCCGCCTCTGCCTGGAAGCAAGCACTGGCCGCGCGCCCGGACGCTGAGGTCGAAGCCCTGCTCCGCAAGGCGGAGCGCGAAGAGCAGGTGGCGGAGCGCTACTTGGACAAGCAGAGCGGCCGCTTTGTTCTTCGCTACGACAGCGGCCAGGCCCCCGACCGCGTGGGAATCGAAATCCTGGCGGCCCTCGATGAGATGTACAGCGACATGGTCGGGACCTTTAACTACAGCCCGCGCCAGCCCATCGTCGTCCTTCTCTATCCGCAGGACACCTTCTACGACCTTACCGGCGTCCCGCCGGAGGTGCATGGCCTCTATGATGGCAAGGTGCGCGTTCCCATCTCTGGCCTCAACACGGTTCCGCCGCAGCTCCGTACTGTGTTGCGCCACGAGCTGGTCCACGCCTTCGTGGCCCTCAAGACTCGCGGGCATGCTCCGCGCTGGTTGCAGGAAGGGCTGGCCCAATGGCACGCCGGCCAGCGGCCACCCGTGCCGGCTTCGGCCTTCCGGCCGCTCTTCGAAGCGCGCGATGGCTCTGCCGTTTTTCGTATCCAGCAGGCCTTCGGCACTCCGGCGCAGATGGGCGCGGCCTACATGGCTTCCTGGTACGTCGTCGATTCTCTCCAGCGCCGCTACAGTCTCGGCGACATGGACCGGCTTCTCGAGGCGCTGGCCCGCGGCGAGTCAATGGACCAGGCGCTCTACTCCGCCTTCCGCCTCACCTACGAAGACCTCGACCGCGAAGTCTTCGATTCCTTGCGCTAGCAGAAGGCTGCGGCTTGACCCGCGCTGGGCGCGCGGCCTAGGATGCCCGGACTTCACTTCACACGGAGGTTCTCATGCGAGCCAGAGTAGTCGCTCTTCTGATTCTTTGTTTCGGCCTGGGTCTCGCTGTGGGCTGGGCCCAGAAAGCCAAGGACTCGACCATCATCGACCCGGATGTTCATCAGGTTGTGCTTGAGAATGACTATGTGCGCGTGCTCGAAGCTCGCGCCGCTCATGGCTACAAGAGCCCCATGCACTCCCACCCGCCGCTGCTGCTGGTGAGCATCGGCTCGGCCCGAGTCAAGACCACAGCTCCGGATGGAACCAAGCAGATTCTGGACTTGCGACCCGGCATGGTGGTGTGGCGCGAGAGCCTCGAGCACTCCTGGGAGCTGCTCTCCGGGGAAGTGCACGTTATCGGGGTCGAGGTCAAGTCGGCGCAGGCCGCCAAGGCCAAGTAGCCGACCCTAGAGCGTCAGTAGCAGCCCCGCCAGCAGCGCCGCGCGCTCCGGCATCCGCCGCACGACCACAAACTCGCCCGGCGTGTGCAGGCCCAGGCCGACGCCACCCAATCCGTCCAGTGTCGGTACGCCGAGCCCGGCAGTGAAGTTGCCGTCGGAGCCCCCGCCCGTTGCCGACTCCTGAAGATCCACTCCCAATTCACTCGCGAGCCGCTGCGCGTGCCGGAAGAGCCGAACAACCGGTGGCGTGCGCTCGAGCGG
>JAXIPK010000312.1:0-22220 GCA_045402975.1 Acidobacteriota bacterium | reverse complement strand
CTCATCCCTTCGAGGAAAGCGGCCGCGCGCTGGCGGGCCTGGCGCGGCGGATCGTGGTCGTCGCAGGCGCCCGCCAAGTCTTGGTAGGTGCCGCTGATCGCGTAGCGGGCGTCGTTCGGCAGGCCGCGATAGTCGCGCTGGTACTTGTTCAAAGAATCGTTGCAGCTCACCTTATCCTTGATGCTGTCCAGCGCCCACACCACCGCCACGCTGCGAACGTAGTCGTTGCGGTCATTGTCCGAGTAACGAATCTGGCCGGTTTGAACCCCGTGCTCGCCCAAGAACAAAAGCGGCGCCACGAAAGCTACCGGCGCAATCAGCAACGCAGGCCAGGTCTGGTTTCTCATGGCTCATCTCCTTATTGCCAATTCGGAGTCGAAGCTCCTTCTTCCAGGAATGCTACCACAAGGGGGTTGCCTCTGCCCGACCTTCGATTCGCTCAAGCGGTTCTGCCCAAGCAGGTGTCGCGGGCGCAGCCGTTGCCTGTATAATCCGGACAGGCAGAAGTGGCGGAACTGGCAGACGCACGGGAGTCGCTGACCGGCGAGTTCCCCTATGAGGTGGGCCCGCCGGTCAAGACGACGTCGAAAGCACCGGTGGAACAGGCCACGCGCGGCGGACGTTGAGCGTCAGCTCGCGCTAGCGCTCGACCCGCAGGCCTTCCAGGAAGGAGGCAGCCTGCTGGCGGGCGGCGGCGTGAGGATTGTGGTCGGTGCAGGCGCCGGCCAGTTCTTCGTAGGTGACGGCGATCGCGTCACTTGTATCCCCGCTCAGGCCGCGATAGTCGCGCCCATACTCGCGTTCATACCGTACCCCGCGGACCTCATTCTCGTACTTGCGCAGGGAATCGTGGCAGCTTACGCCGTCCTTGATGCTGTCCAGCGCCCAGACCACGGCCACGCTGCGCGCGTAGTCGCCGCCACGATAGTAGCGGTCGTCGTGCGGGCTGGCCTGCAGGCTCCCGTCGCTGGTGAAGAACAGCAGCGCCCGAAAAACGATTGGCGCCAGTAAAAGTGCAACAGCATTTCTGTTTTTCATGACTCCACTCCTATGAATGCTGTATTCGGAGTCCAAAAACGACTCCTTCTTCTTGGAAGGCTCGGATACAAGATCGCGTTGCCTCCGGAATGGGGCGGAGCAAAACGCGTTCTGGTTGGAATCGCGCCGCAGGAGTGTTGCTTGTATAATCCCTTCAGGCGGAAGTGGCGGAACTGGCAGACGCACGGGACTTAGGATCCCGTGGCCGAAAGGCCTTGTGGGTTCGACTCCCACCTTCCGCACTCAATTCTCCGCACGAGAATTGACCCTTAGCGAATCCCGCGCTGCGGGATGAGCCGAAGGGCTCAAGCCCCCCCAAATAACTTCACAACACGATGGCTAGTGGTCGCGGTGCTCGCCGGCGGCGCCGTGCTTCTTTTCCAGGTTGGGCCATGTCTGCATCATGACGGGCATCCACTTCTCCACGGTGGCGGCGCGCGCGGTAGGCGGCTCGTGAAAGAAGACCACTTGCTCGGCGGCGGGCATGACCATCATGGCCATGTGCTCGAGGTGAGAGAGCTGGTTCAGGCGGCGATGGTCGTCGCGGGAGAGGTCGGCGGGGAGCGATTCCATCGGCGCGGTTTCGAGCGCGCCCGCGGGCGTCATGAAAACATCGAGTTGCTTGTAGACCTCGACGCGTTTGTCGGCGATGTCGGGGTGGGCGAGGATGTCGTTGTAGATGTCGTGAAAGCTGTGCAGGTTGTCGAAGGTGTCGGCGATATCGCGGAAGCGCGCGCGGAAAGTGGGCGCGATGGTGTGCGCCATGGGCATGTGCTTGGGCAGCAGGTCGGGGTTTTCGAACATGGCGCGAAATTCTGAAGTGGCTTCCTCCACGGCGGCGTCGCGCTTCGCTTTGTCGGGCTCGAGCATGACTTCGTTCAAGCGCAACTGATACCAGTGGTAGGCCCAGATGGCGGCGTTGAAGCGCGGGTACTTCTCGCGCCAGTACTGCGAGAACCACTGGTGCTCCATCAGGTCGTGGGTCTTGAGGCGGCCGGGAAAGGCGGTGGCGGGCTCGCTCTGATACCAGTGGTAGGCCTCGAGAGCGTAGTTTTCCTTGCGCGCGGCGGGCAGGTCAGTGGCCAGGACGTCGTAGATCTGGCGGTGGAGGATGTGGGTCCACTCGAAGGCGCGGTTGAGCCGCCAGGCGACCTTGACGCTTTCGGGAGCGACGGTTTCCTCGCTCGGGGCCAGGCGCGGGGCGCGGCGCGGGTCGAGGAACATCCGGGTGACGCGGCCGAAGGTGCCGTGCTCGATCAAGTGCACGGATTCGTCCTCGCGGCCGATGTGGGTGAGAAGGGTTTCGGCCAGCTCGGCGTGGCCGATATCCACCACGTTCAGGTAGCGGTAGACGGTGGGATAGTTCTTGCGCAGGGCGAAGTTGTAGGGACCGACAAGAGGGTAGGCCATGCTGCGGCGTTCGGCGCGCGCCCAGGCGGGCAGCAGCAAGGGGCTGAGAGCCATGAACTGAAGAACAGTGCGGCGTCGCATCCTCTTCTTCCTAGACGGGACCATTGCTACAGATCAAAACTTCGGCAGCCCACAACGCGAATCAGTTTGAGTTGACGACGACCGCGCGGAAACGCACCTGGCCTTTCTGAACGCGCTCATAGGCCTTCTGGATCTCATCCAGACGATACGTCTCCGCGATGACTTTCACCCTGCCCTTGGCGGCAAACTCGAGCGCTTCGCGGAGATACTGCGGGCCATTCTGCTGGCTGCCCACGATTTTGACGCGGCGCATGATGAGGTCGGCCGGGGAAACGGGAAGCGGCTTGGGCTCGAAGCCCATCACAACGAGTCGCCCATCGGGACGCAGGCCCTGGATGCTGTCGGCCATGGCGTCCACTGAATTTCCTGTGCCGAGAATCACGTCTGCGCCGCCGGCGCGCCCCAGCCCAGCGCCGTCGCGGACGACTTCGTCAGCGCCGAGCTCGCGGACGAGCTTGTCCTTGTCGGCCGAACGGGAAACGGCGATCGTCTCAAACCCCGCAGCTTTGGCGTATTGCACGCCCAGATGGCCCAGCCCGCCGATACCCACCACGGCAACGCGTTCGCCGGGTTGCGGCTCAGCCCAGCGCAACCCGCTCCAGACCGTATACCCCGCGCAGAAGATCGGCGCGGCCTGCTCGTAGGAGAGTCCGTCGGGCAGCAGCATTGTGGCATTGGCGAATGAGAGCATGTATTCTGCGTGGCCGCCTGCCATGCTCCCGCTGGTGGTCATCGGCTCCGCGCAGAACATCGGCTTGTCCCTCTGGCACCATTCACAGCGCCCGCAGGTGGTCTGAATCCACGGAACTCCGACGCGGTCCCCCACCTTCCGTGTGGTCACGCCGGTGCCGAGGGCGACAATCTCGCCGGCCGGTTCGTGGCCTAGGACGCGGGGAAATGTTCCGGGTAGCGAGCCCTGCGTTTGATGCACGTCGGTGTAGCAGATGCCGCTGGCGCGAATCTTGATGAGAACCTGGTTGGGTCCCGGCTGGGCGTTCGGAACCTCACGAATCTCCCATTTGCTCTCCATTGCAGGTACTACAGCAGCTTTCATGATGTGCGCTCCTTAATCTCAGATGCCTGCGTTGCGCTCAGGGATTCGAGCGCGCGCGAGTCGGGTACAAACCGCGAAACGAAAACACATAGCTGAAGCCGACGGTGAAGCCGATGTCGGGTCCGGCCGAAGGGCGCAGCGCACCGGTATTAACGCCGGCATCGAGCACCCAAGTGGGCGTGAGTTGAACGCGGGTGCCGGCTTCGCAGACCACTTGAGTATTTTCACCGTCAATGGGTTTGCGGGCATAGACGTCGGCGAGCAGCACTATGAACTTGAGCGGCAGGGTGCGCTCGTAGGCGGCGCCGTAGAAGAACCGGTTGACGAGTTCCCCGCCCCGCCCGGGCGCTTCCGTCGGCCCGACGGTGTAAGAGCCGTTGAAGTGCACGCGGTTGTGATGGAACGTCTTCGAGAGCATCAGCTTCAGACCGCCGTGCTCGCTTCGGCTGCCGAGCCCGCCGCTGCGGATGGTCAACTCGGGCCGCACGGCGATGGCGGGCCAGGCGCGGCTTTCCTGATTGAAGTTGTAGTGCAGGTGAAACTGAGTGTCGCGGAAGGTGGCGACGGTGTTCTGGTCGATGCGGGCGACGACGAATTCGGAGCTCACGCCGATGTGGGTGTCGCGGGCGATGCCCCACTTGAATTCGGGCTCGAAGCCGAAGAGCCAGTGGCCGCGGCTCTCGCGGGAGAAGCGCGGAATGCCGAACTGCAACTCCAGGGCGCGATACTCGACCGGCTGGGCGTCTTCGACGGCGATGGGGCGGCCGGGGTCGAGGTTGCGGTAATCGGCTTGCGCCCGCGCCGCCACGGGAAGGGCGAGCACAGCCAACGCCAGCCAGCACACTTGACGCAGCAACATGAGCGATGATGATACGATGGGCAACACCAAAGGGGAACACGATGAGGAACAAAATCCTTCTGCTGGCTCTGGGGACTCTGTCGCTCTCTGCCGCTGGCTGTTTGTGGTCGGTGCATCCGCTCTACACGAGCGAAACAGGGGTGTTCGAACCGGCGCTGCTGGGCGTGTGGGCGACGGCCGACGGCGAGAAGACCGCCATCATCCAGCATGGCGATGACAACAGCTACGAGATTACCTACCTGCAAGAAGACCTGAGCGAGGGCGCCTCGGGAAAGTACAGGGGGCGGCTGGTGCGCCTGGGCGAATATCTGTTTCTCGATGTGTATCCAGACAAGAAGGCGGTGGAAGCCCTGATGGAAGCCAAGCCGGTCTGGTACCTGCTGCCCACGCACACCTTCTACCGGCTGCAACTCAACGGAGATGCGGTCACAGTCTCGCTGGTGGACGATGAGCTGGTTCGAGGGACCGGCGAACCTCCTCTCGCCAACGAAAAAGTCACCGATGAGGACGGCTACCTGCTCACCGCCTCACCTACAGAGATGCAGGCGCAGCTGAAAAAGCGCGCCGGAGACGAGAGCATCTACGTGAAGCTGGGCGAGTTCCGGCGGCTGAAGTAACAGAGCGCCGCCGCTCTCCCCCGATTGCGGGCAAGGCCAGTCTCTGCTATTCTGAGTTTTCCCTGCCTGAGGCAGGCAGGCCTGCCGGAGAGAAGACTTCCCGATGGCGACCGAGACGAAATCCTGCGTGCGCGAGCTGGAGATTGAGATTCCAGTGGACGTGGTGGAGCGCGAGACCGAGCGCGTGACCCGCGAGTTTGCCCGTGTGGCGCAACTGCCCGGCTTCCGCCCCGGAAAAGCGCCACCGCAGCTCATCCGGCGGCGCTTCTGGGACGACATCCGCGGCGAAGTGTTGCACAAGCTGGTGCCGTCGTATCTGCAAAACGCTTTCCGCGAAAACAACCTGATGCCCATTGGCGACCCGAGCATCCGCGACCTGGAGTTCGAGCCCGCCAAGCCGCTGCGCTTCCGGGCCAGCTTTGAAGTGCTGCCCGAGTTCGAACTGGGCGAGTACAAAGGGCTGGAAGTGGAGCCAGCGCACGTCGAGATGACGGACGAAGACCTGGATCGGGAGCTGGAAGGACTGCGCGATCGGAACGCCAGCTTCGAGCCGGTCGAAGGCCGCGCCGCGGAAGACGGCGATACGGTGACGGCTCATCTGACCGGCGTGGTCACAGATGCCAAAGAAGAGCGTCCGCCCATCGTCCTCGAAGACGCGGTCGTCCATGTGGGCGAGGAGAACACGCTAGAGGCGTTCAGCACCGGCGTGCGGGGAGCGAAGGCAGGCGAAGAGCGGCACTTCAGCGTCACCTACCCGGAGGATTACCGCGAAGCCAGCCTGGCGGGCCGCACGGTGGCGTTCACGGCGCAAGTCAAGAGCCTCAAGCGCAAGAAGCTGCCGGAGCTCAACGATGAGTTTGCGAAGCAGGTGGGTAAGTTCGCTTCACTGGAAGAGCTGAAGACGAAGCTGCGCGAGCGGATGGAAGAAGCGCGGGCGCAGCGGGAAAAAGAAATGACGCGGCAGCGGCTGATCGAAGCCATGCTGGCCATGCACGACTTTCCGGTGCCGGAGGCGCTGGTGGAGCGGCATCTGGACGCACGGCTCGACCGGCGCGTGCGGGGGCTGATGGCGCAGGGACTCGATCCGCGGCGGCTGGATGTCGACTGGGCCAAGTTGCGCGAGACGGGCCGGGAGGCGGCAGTGCAGGAGGCGCGCCTCGCCATCCTGCTCGACCGCATCGCCGACGCAGAGAAGATGGAAGTGAGCGAAGAGGAACTGAGCCGCGAGCTGACCCAGATGGCCGCCGGCGGCCGGGAATCGCCGGAGGCGCTGCGAGCGCGCTTGACAAAGGAAGACCGGCTGGATAGTATGAAGAGTGCCATCCGCAGCGAGAAGGTGGTTGAGTTCCTCCTCTCTCATGCCCGGCTTACGGCGCCCGGCCGGGGTTGACGAAATCCAGACTACAATTGCCTATGCCCAGAGACACATTCGATAGCCCGCGAAACTTCAGCACGCTGGTTCCGATGGTTATCGAGCAGACCAGCCGGGGCGAGCGCGCCTACGACATCTACTCGCGGCTGCTGCGGGACAACATCATCTTCATCGGAACGCCGATTGACGACCAGATTGCCAACCTCATCACCGCCCAGCTGCTTTTTCTCGACGCCGAGGACCCGGAGCGCGACATCCAGGTCTACATCAACTCGCCGGGGGGCGTGATTACCGCCGGGATGGCGATTTACGACACCATGCAGTTCGTGCGGCCCAACGTGGCGACCTACTGCGTGGGCCAGGCAGCCTCGATCGCGGCGCTGCTGCTGACGGCCGGGGCCAAGGGCAAGCGCTACGCGCTGCCCAACTCGCGGGTGCTGCTGCACGAGCCCATCATGAGCGGGCTTTCGGGCCAGGCGACCGACATTGACATCCACGCCCGGGAGATCCTGCGCATGCGCAAAGTCATCAACGAGCTGATCGCCAAGCATTCGGGGCAGCCGCTGGAGCGCATCGAAAAGGATGTGAACCGGGATTTCATCATGGACGCGGAAGAGGCCAAGACCTACGGAGTGGTGGATGAAATCATCCACCAGAAGCGCCGCTGAAGCCGGGCGTAGCCGACAGGGGTCTGGAGAACATCTAAGCAAATGAGGAGCCACCGTGCGCCGCTGGGGGGATGAAACCTTGCGCTGCTCGTTCTGCCACAAAACGCAGTCGGGAGTCGAACGGCTGATCGCGTCGCCGGGCGAGACCGGGCGAGCCTACATCTGCAACGAATGCATCGCGGTCTGCCAGCGCATCCTGGAAGAAGAACAGATCGAGCAGCGGGCGCAGAGCGCGCCGCCGCTCAAGCTGCCCAAGCCGGCGGAGATCAAACAGTTCCTCGACCAGTACGTGGTTGGCCAGGACAAGACCAAAAAGCGGGTGGCGGTGGCGGTCTACAACCATTACAAGCGCATCCACCTGACCAAGAAGACCGATGACGTGGAGCTGACCAAGTCGAACATCCTGCTCATCGGGCCCACCGGGACGGGCAAGACGCTGCTGGCGCAGACGCTGGCGCGGATGCTGGACGTTCCCTTCGCCATCGCCGACGCCACCACGCTGACCGAAGCCGGCTACGTGGGCGAGGACGTGGAGAACATCATCCTGAAGCTGGTGCAGGCGGCGGGCGGCGAAGTGGCCCGCGCCCAGCAGGGCATCATCTACATCGACGAAATCGACAAGATCGCGCGCAAGGACGAGAGCCCATCCATCACCCGCGACGTTTCCGGCGAGGGCGTGCAGCAGGCGCTGCTCAAGATTCTGGAAGGCACCATCGCCAACGTGCCGCCGCAGGGCGGGCGCAAGCACCCGCACCAGGAATTCATCCCGGTGGACACCACCAACGTCCTCTTCCTGTGCGGCGGGGCCTTCGTCGGCCTGGAGAAGATTATCGAGCGGCGCGCGGGGCAGAAGACGCTGGGCTTCATCACCCACGAAGAAGAGGCCACGCCGCGGCCGCGGCGCAACATCGCCATGCTGGAGCAGGTGCAGCCGGTCGACCTCATCAAGTACGGGATGATCCCGGAGTTTGTCGGCCGCCTGCAGGTGGTGGGCGTGCTGGAAGACCTGGATGTGCCGGCGCTGGTGCGAATCCTGACCGAGCCCAAGAACGCGCTGGTGAAGCAGTACCAGCGGCTGTTCGAATACGAAAACGTGCAGCTGCGTTTCGACGCGGCAGCGCTGGAGACCATCGCGCGCCGAGCGCAGGAGCGCAAAGTGGGGGCGCGCGGGTTGCGTATGATTCTCGAGGATTTGATGCTAGAATTGATGTACCACCTGCCATCGTCGCGCCGGGCCGGCCGCGAATTCCTCGTGACGAAGGAAATGGTGGAGCGCAGCGAAATCGACCTCGACTGGCTGGAAAAGGCGGGCTAAGGTGACACTGTTCAACCGGGACAAAGAACGCGCCGACACCAAGCGGCTGCCGATGATGCCCATCCGCGACGTGGTCATCTTCCCGCACATGATGACGCCGTTCATCGTGGGCCGCGACAGCTCGGTGCGGGCGCTGGAAGACGCGCTGGCGGGGGAGAAGAAGATTTTCCTCGCCACCCAGCACGACGCCTCGATTGACGACCCCAAGCCGGAGCAAATCCACCAGGTAGGCACCATCGCCACCATCGTGCAGAGCGTGAAGCTGCCGGACGGCAACATCCGCGTGCTGGTCGAGGGCAGCGAGCGGGCGCGGGTGGTGAAGGTGGAAAGCCACGAGGGGTATCTGCGCGCGGTGGTGAAGGTGGTGGCCGTGAAGGCGACGCCATCGCCGACGCTGGACGCCGCGGTGCAGCGGGTGACGCAGCTTTTCGAGCAGTACGTGAAGTCGAGCCAGAACCTCAACTACGACGCGATGATCAACATCGTGCGCGACACCGATCCGGCGCGGCTGGCCGATACGGTGGCGGCCAACCTCCAACTGACGATTGAAGAGAAGCAGGAGCTGCTGGAGCTTTTCGACCCGCTCGACCGCCTGACGCGGCTGGGCGACCTGCTGGAATTCGAGATTGAGAAGTCGAACGTGGATCGCAGCATCCAGTCGCGGGTGAAGCGCCAGATGGAGCGGGCGCAAAAAGAGTTCTACTTGAACGAGAAGATGAAGGCCATCCAGAAGGAGCTGGGCCGGGGCGAGAAGAGCGAGCTGGACGAGCTGAAGAAGAAGATCGAGACCTCGGGGATGTCGAAGGGCGTGCAGGAAAAGGCGCTGCAGGAGCTGAAGCGGCTGGAGATGATGCCGCCGATGTCGGCCGAGTCCACCGTCAGCCGCAACTACATCGACTGGCTGCTGGCCGTGCCCTGGAAGACGCGCAGCCGCGAAGTGCGCGACATGACCAAGGCGGAGCGGATTCTGGAAGAAGACCACTACGGGCTGGAAAAGATCAAGGAGCGCATCCTGGAGTTCCTGGCGGTGCGGCGGCTGGTGAACAACCCCAAGGGCTCCATCCTGTGCTTCGTGGGGCCGCCGGGCGTGGGCAAGACGTCGCTGGGGAAATCCATCGCGCGGGCCACGGGACGAAAATTCGTGCGGCTGTCGCTGGGCGGGGTGCGCGACGAGGCGGAAATCCGCGGCCACCGGCGAACCTACATCGGGGCGCTGCCGGGACAGATCATCCAGATGATGCGCAAGGCGGGGACAATCAACCCGGTGTTCATGCTGGACGAGGTCGACAAGATGTCGATGGACTTCCGAGGCGACCCGTCGGCGGCGCTGATGGAAGTGCTCGACCCGGAGCTCAACCACTCCTTCACCGACCACTACCTGGACTGCGAGTACAACCTCTCCAAGGTGATGTTCGTCTGCACGGCCAACGTGCTGCACACCGTGCCGCAGCCGCTGCAGGACCGCATGGAAGTGCTGCGGCTCTCGGGGTACACCGATCGGGAGAAACTGGAAATCGCCAAGCGGTTCCTGGTGGCGAAGCAGCGCGAGGCCACCGGGCTCTCCGACTCCAACGTGGTTTTCGCCGACGAGGCCCTGCAGGAAATGATCGAGCACTACACCCGCGAGGCCGGGGTGCGCAACCTGGAGCGCGAGATCGCCAACATTTGCCGCAAAGTGGCCCGGCGCGTGGTGAAGGAAGGCAAAGGTTACTCCATCACGCTAGCCGAGCAGAACGTGAAGGAATTCCTGGGCACCATCAAGTTCCGCGACCTGACGCGGGAAAAGAAGAGCGAAGTGGGCCTGGCGCAGGGCCTGGCGTGGACGGAGATGGGCGGGCAATTACTGGGCACGGAAGTCACGCTGATGCCGGGCAAAGGCAAGCTGACGCTGACCGGGAAGCTGGGCGACGTCATGCAGGAGTCGGCGCAGGCGGCGATGAGCTACGTGCGCTCGCGGGCCAGCCAGTTCGGGCTGCCGGGGGATTTCTACCGCCACCTCGACGTGCACCTGCACGTGCCCGAAGGCGCCATCCCCAAGGACGGCCCTTCGGCCGGCATCACGCTGGCCACGGCCATCGTCAGCGCGCTGACCAAGATTCCCGTGCGCTCCAACCTGGCCATGACGGGCGAGATCACGCTGCGCGGCAAGGTGCTGCCCATCGGCGGCGTCAAGGAAAAACTGCTGGCCGCGCACCGGCACGACATTTCCACCGTGCTGCTGCCGCGAGACAATGAGAAGGACATGGACGACATCCCCGACTACGCCCGCGACACCCTCACCATCAAATTCGTGGAAACGATGGACGAAGTGCTGAAGCACGCCCTGGAGCGCCTGCCGGAGCCGTTGCCGGTGCGCCTGAGCGAGCCCGGCGAGGTGGCCGAGGACTTTGGCTCAATGGAGTCGGGCCAGGGCGACCAGGACAGCATCACCAACTAACCCCGGCCTCGGTCGGGGCATCCAAGGAGTGGAGTTAGGAACGAGAAAGGCCAGTCCCCGAACCAGGGGGCTGGATGCCGAACGGTTCCAGCCGAGAAGGAATCATCCGAGACACATCCGGAATAAGTAACCGCGGCGCGGCTCCGAAGCTGTGGAGCGGCGACGCATACGAAACCAATCAAGTCAGGAGAAAAGCTGTGCCACGAACCAAGCCAAACAACCAGGAAGCCACTGCTCCGGGAACCGGAGCGATCATGAATATCGCCGACCTGAAGCAGAAGAGCATCGCCGAGCTGGTGAAGATCGGCCGCGAGCTCGACATTCCCGGCGCCAGCGGGATGCGCAAGCAGGACCTGATTTTCCAGATCCTGCGGGCGCAGGCGGAGAAGGAGGGCCAGATCTTCTCCGAAGGCGTGCTGGAGTGCCTGCCGGACGGGTTCGGGTTCCTGCGCGCGCCCGACTACAACTATCTCCCGGGGCCGGACGACATCTACGTTTCGCCGTCGCAGATCCGCAAGTTCGACCTGCGCACCGGCGACACGGTGAGCGGGCGCGTGCGTCCGCCGAAGGACGGGGAGCGCTACTTCGCACTCATCCAAGTGGAGGCGGTCAACTTCGAAGACCCGGAAGTGGCGCGCAGCAAGATTTTCTTCGACAACCTCACGCCGCTGTATCCGCAGGAGCGGGTGCGGCTGGAGGCCGACCAGGACAACATCACCGCGCGGGCGCTCGACCTGCTCTGCCCGCTGGGCAAAGGCCAGCGCGGGCTCATCGTTTCCCCGCCGCGCGCCGGCAAGACGATGATGCTGCAGACCATCGCCAACTCCATCGCCGCCAATCACCCGGAAGTGGTCACCATCATCCTGCTGATCGACGAGCGGCCGGAAGAAGTCACCGACATGCAGCGCAACGTGAAGGCGGCCGAGGTCATCAGCTCGACCTTCGATGAGCCGCCCCAGCGCCACGTGCAGGTGGCGGAGATGGTCATCGAGAAGGCCAAGCGGCTGGTGGAGCACAAGCGCGACGTGGTCATCTTGCTCGACTCCATCACCCGCCTGGCGCGCGCCTACAACCAGGTGGTGCCGCCCTCGGGCAAGGTGCTGTCGGGCGGATTGGAGTCCACCGCGCTCCAGCGGCCGAAGCGCTTTTTCGGCGCGGCGCGCAACATCGAAGAGGGCGGTTCGCTGACCATCGTGGCCACCGCGCTCATCGACACCGGCTCGCGCATGGACGACGTCATCTTCGAAGAGTTCAAGGGCACCGGCAACCTGGAAGTGGTGCTCGACCGGCGGCTGGCCGACAAGCGCGTCTTCCCCACCATCGACATCAACCGCTCCGGAACCCGCAAGGAAGAGCTGCTGATGCCAAAGGACGAGCTCAACCGGGTGTGGATCCTGCGCAAGGTGCTGAGCCCGCTCTCACCCGTGGAGGCGATGGAGCTGCTGGTGGACAAGCTCTCCAAGACCAAGTCGAACAAGGAATTCCTGGAGTCGATGTCGGGCGGCGCGTAAAGAGCCTCTCGGCCGCGCCAGGCAGCTGGAGACCTCGTTGCGGGGGTTACTGCGGCCTTTAGTCTCCCCCGACGTGATAGAGTGTCCGTGTAGCCGCGAATCGGCAGCCCCGCATAACTCGAAAATGAAAAAACTCACCGTCCTCTCTGCGCTGCTCCTGGTAGTTGCCAGCGGGGCGAGTGGCGACAACTCGAATCGTCCCACCGTAACCAATTATTCATTGCAGTTGCGGCTTTCCCCGAAAGAGCACCGATTGGAAGCCGAGGCCGCCCTCTCGGTCAAAAACACCACAGCCAAGGAAGTGGCAGAGATTCCCTTCCTGCTCTATCGTCTGTTGCAGGTGCAGGCGGTGGCCGACGAACACGGTCCGTTGAAGTTCTCGGAGCAAGTTGTTACGGATGCCGACACCAGCAACCTGCAGGTAAATTATGTGCGGGTTCATTTGCGACGACCGTTGCCGAGCGGCGCTAGCACTAAGATTCAAATGAGATACAGCGGCTCGGTCTTCGGATACCGGGAAGTCTGGGCCTACGTTCGTGACACAATTGCTGAAAACTATTCCCTGCTACGGTTGGATTCCTTCTTCTACCCGATTCTGGCACGTCCTTCGCGGCAAGGACAGTCTGGGGTCGGCGAAAGGAAGTTCACCTACGATTTGCAAGCCACGGTTCCTGCCGACTACGTCGTGGCCACCGGTGGACTGCTGAAGGGAACTCGCCGCGAGGAGGGCTCGCTCGTCTATCACTTCCAGAGTAAGGTCCCCACCTGGCGGCTCGACGTGGCGGTGGCCAAGTTCAAGCTGCTGAACGAGGGTGAGCTCTCGGTCTATGTCTTGCCAGAGCACGAAGAGGGCGGTCGCAATGTCCTGCGAGGGATGAAGAGAGCAGTGGAACTCTATTCGCGGCTTTTCGGGGAGCTGGAAAACTATCAGGGCTATACCGCTATCGAAATCCCCGATGGCTGGGGCTCGCAGGCTGCTGAGCTATATCAGTTGCAAACGGCTGCGGCTTTCACAGACTCGGAGCGCATGGGTGAGGTCTACCACGAGATCGCCCACAGTTGGAGCATCAAGGCCACGCCTGAGGTGCAGCGGTGCCGCTGGTTTGACGAGGCGTTCGCTTCCTATTCCGAATCACTGGCGCTGCGCGAGTTCCAGGGACCGCAGGCCTTCGCCGACGACATGGAGAAGTCGAGGAAGGTCTTCCTACAGTGGGTGGAGTCGGACCCACGCTACGCGCAAACCGCCATAGCGGACTACGGCCGTCATGAAATGGGCGGGCTTTCCTATACGAAGGGAGCGTGGTCGCTTTACGTCTTGCATCAACTGCTGGGTGAGGAAAAGTTCCTCGAACTGATTCGGCGCCTCCTCAGCGATTCTGGGGAACGCGGCGTGGATTTCAACGATTTTCAGCGCCTAGCGGAGCAGGTGGCAGGTAGAAAACTGGACAGATATTTTTCCGATTGGTTCTTCGGCGCCGAATCTTCCCAGTTGCTTCTCGACAACGTTCCCATCGAACAGATCGTGCAGAGATACCGCTAGGTTCCAGCCATTCGGTTATTTTCTTGGGTTTGCTTCTCCGCCAGCCTAACGATTACGTCCACGACTTCCTCGGCGGTCAGTGCGGTTGAGTCGAGGTAGACGGCGTCGGGGGCCTGAACCAGGGGCGAGACGCTCCGGGTCGAGTCGCGGCGGTCGCGTTCTTCCACTTCCTTCTTCGTTTTTTCCAGTGAGCTTTCGATTCCCTGCTCGAGGTGTTGCGCGTGGCGGCGGCGGGCGCGCTCGTCAGGGGTGGCGTCGAGAAAAACTTTGAGCTCGGCGCGGGGGAAGACGACGGTGCCGATGTCGCGGCCTTCCATGACGATGCCGCCCGAGGCGCCGATGCGTTGCTGCTGCGCCACCAGACGCTCGCGCACCGCGGGAAGCACGGCGATGAGTGAAGCACCCTTGCTGATTTCCGGGGTGCGGATAGCGTCGGTGACGTCGCGGGCGTCGACGAAGATGCGCACACCGGCCGAGTCCCTCTTCAAATCAATCTGCATGCGCTCGGCCAGCGCCGTTAGCTGTTCGATGGCGTCGGGCGGGGTGCTTTCCTCGCGGGCGCGGAGGGCGACGGCGCGGTACATGGCGCCGCTGTCGACGTAGAGATAGCCGAGCCGCGCGGCCACAGCGCGAGCGACCGTGCTCTTGCCGCTGCCCGAGGGGCCGTCAATAGCGATGACGATGCGCATCACTCTTGGAACCGCAGATGAACGCAGATGGACGCAGATAAGAACATGAATCGTGACCCGTGGATGAGCAAGGGTTTCCCGGTGGCAGGTGCCACCGGGCTCGGGTTGGAGAGGTCTGCCTCATATTCGTTTGAAGGCGCGCTGGATGTCGTGCAGGCTGTACTGCAAGACGATGGGCCGCCCGTGCGGGCAGGTGGCGGGGTTGTCGGTGCGCGCCAGGCCTTCCAGCAGCCACTCCATCTTGCCGGAGGTGAGCGGCATGTTGACCTTGATGGCGGCGTGGCAGGAGACGGTGGCGGCAATCTGCTGGCGCAAGGTGTCGAGCGAGACCTGACGGGTTTCCTTTTCGGCGTTGTCAAAAATCTCGCGCAGAAGTTTTTCAATGCCGCCGGCGGCGATGCCGGCGGGGGCGGCCTTGACGGCGACGGTGCGCGGGCCGACTTCATCGAGCTCGAAGCCGTTGGCTTCCAGCTCCTCGCGCAAGCGCTCCCAGAGAACCTGCTGCGCGGGCGTGAGCTCGACCACCACCGGTGTCAGCAGCCGCTGGCCTTCGACGCGGCCCGCCTGCCGGGCGCGCAGATGGGCTTCGAAGAGCACGCGCTCGTGGGCGACATGCTGGTCAATCAGCCACAAGCCGGAATCGTTCACCGCCACGATGAAGCTGGAGGCGACTTGCCCGAGCGGCTTCAGGTTGGCGAGCTGCGCTCCGGTGGGCGCGGCCACGCGGCGCGGGGCAAAGCTCGAAGCGGCGCTGGGGGCGCCGGCCGGGGCGACGAACGGCAGCTTCTGCTCTTGCGGCGAGGGGCGCGGCGGCTCAAGCTCAAGCCGCTCCAGCGGCGGCGGCTCCGGTCCCAGGAGAATTGCGTCGGAGATGACGGCGGATGCGGGCGGCGCCGAGCGCGGCGAGCGGCGGCGCTCGATGCCGCCGGGGCCGTACTTGACCTGCGCCGGCGGAGTGAAACGCGCCAGCGGACGCGCCTGCCGCAAGGCGTCGCGCACCGCCTGCTGCACGAACTCGTGGACAAAACCTTGGTGGCGGAAGCGGACTTCGATTTTCTGCGGGTGGACGTTGACGTCCACCTGATGCGGCGGCAGATCGAGAAACAGCAGAACCATGGGATAGGCGCGCGGGGGCAGCACGTGGCGATAGGACTCGCGCAGGGCGTTGAGCAGGATGCGGTCGCGCACGAAGCGGCGGTTGATGAAAATGAAAATCGTGTTGGAGGAAGACTTCTGCACTTCGGGGCGGGAAGCGAAGCCGCGGGCCGTGAGCACGCCGCCGGGCTCGGGCTTGGGCGGCTCGGGAGAGAACCAGGTGTCGGGGCGGGTCACGGGCATGGGGGCGCTGACTTCGCCGATGTCGATGAGCTCGTCCACGGTGGCGCGGCCGAGGACCTGAAAGGCGCGCTCGGGGAGCGAAGCGACGGCGGGAGCGTCGAGGATGGTGTGGTCGGCGGAGCGGAGCAGGAAGCTCTTGTCGGGATGGGCGAGCGCGTAGTGGGTGACGAGCGAGGCGACGTGGCCGAGCTCGGTGGTGTCGGAGCGGAGAAACTTGCGGCGGGCGGGGACGTTGTAGAAAAGCGTGCGGACGGTGATTTGCGTGCCGGGCGCGCAGCCGACTTCGCGCACGCCCAGCATGCGGCCGCCGTGGATTTCAACGTGCGTGCCGGCGTTGCTGTCGTGCGGGCGGGTTTCGAGGATCACGCGAGCAACGCTGGCGATCGAAGGCAGAGCTTCACCGCGGAAGCCGAGGGTAGCGATGGCAAGGAGGTCATCTACCTTGCGGAGCTTGGAGGTGGCGTGGCGCTCGAAAGCCAGAATGGCGTCGTCGTGGGTCATGCCGCAGCCGTCGTCGCCGACGCGGATGAGGCGCTTGCCGCCGGCTTCGACCTCGACGGTGAGGCGTTTGGCGCCGGCGTCGAGGGCGTTCTCGAGCAGTTCCTTGACGACCGAGGCCGGGCGCTCGATGACGTCCCCGGCGGCAATCTTGTTGATGAGGTCGTCGGAGAGGATGCGGATGGCAGGCATAGAAGGATTATGAAACCACGGATGAACACGGATGAACACGGATAGAAAGACGGCAGGGCACAAGGCCCTGCCCTACCCAATCACTGCCCGAGTGCATCATGGTTTTTTCGGAGGGTTGACTGAGATACCGAGGTCGTCGAGCTGGGACTGGGGGACGGGCGAGGGTGCGTCGGCCATCAAGTCCTGGGCGGCGGTGGTTTTGGGGAAAGCGATGACTTCGCGCAGAGAAGATTCTCCGCAGAGGAGCGCGGTGGTGCGGTCGAGGCCGAGAGCGATGCCGCCGTGGGGCGGCGTGCCGTAGGCGAGCGCTTCGAGGAAGAAGCCGAAGCGCTCCTTGGCTTCGGCGTCAGAGAGGCCGAGGATGCGGAAGATGCGCTGCTGAATGTCCTGGCGGTGGATGCGGACCGAGCCGGAGCCGAGCTCCCAGCCATTGAGGACAAGGTCGTAAGCCTGCGAGCGGACCTTGCCGGGATCAGATTCCATTTTGTCCAAGTCCGCTTCGGCGGGCGAGGTGAACGGATGATGCGAGGAAAACCAGCGGTTGTCGGCGGCGCTCCATTCAAAGAGCGGGAAGTCAGTAACCCAGAGGAAGTTCCACTGGTTCACCGGAATCAGTTTGAGCTCGCGGGCCAGGTGGAGGCGCAGCGCGCCGACGACAGTGGTGGCGGTGGCATGCGGTTTGCCTTCGCCTCCGGGAACATCGGAAGGCACGGCGAGTATGAGGTCACCCGCCTGCGTGCGGGTGACCTCGCGCAGCTTGACGAGGCCAGCCTCGCCGAGAACTTTCTTGAGCGGGGAGTCGATTCCCTGCTCGGTGACTTTGGCGTGATAAAGGGCGCGGCCGCCTTGAGCGAGCACGAACTCGGAGAGGGCGTCGAGCTGCTTGCGGGAGAAGCCGGCGGCGCCGGGCGCAACAATGCCGTGCACGGGCAGACCAACGCGCAGCGTTTCGCGAGCGTCGCCGAAGGCGGCGGAGATGTCGACCAGCTCCATCGCAAAGCGCGTGTCGGGCTTGTCGGAGCCGAAGCGCGCCAGCGCCTGGGCATGAGTGAGGTGCGGAAAAGGCGGCGCGCACTTCAGCCCGACGGCTTCCATCACCGCTTGCATCACGCGCTCGATGACGGCGAAGACGCGGTCGGGCGTAGCGTAGGCCATCTCGAGGTCAAGCTGGGTGAACTCGGGCTGGCGGTCGGCGCGCAGGTCCTCGTCGCGGAAGCAGCGAACGATCTGGAAGTAACGGTCGAAGCCGGAAATCATCAGGAGCTGCTTGAAGAGCTGCGGTGACTGTGGCAGGGCGTAGAAGTGGCCGGGGTGGACGCGGCTGGGGACGAGGTAGTCGCGCGCGCCTTCGGGCGTCGAGCGGGTGAGGAATGGCGTTTCGATTTCGTAGAAGCCGAGGACGTCGAGGGCGCGGCGCATGGCGAGAGCAATCTGGTGGCGGGCGCGTAGGTTCGCCTGCATGCGCGGCCGGCGCAGGTCGAGGAAGCGATGGCGGAGGCGAGTTTCCTCGCTGGCGGTGATTTCGTCTTCGATTTGGAAAGGCGGCGTGCGGGCGTCGTTCAAAATGTAGACGCGGGAGGCCATGACCTCGACCTCGCCGGTGGCGAGGTTGGGGTTGGGCTTGTCGCGGCGGGCGACGACGCCTTCAACGGCAACGACGTATTCGCTGCGGCATTCGTCGGCGCGGGCGTGGGCGTCGGGGTTCTTCTCTTTGTTGCAGACGACCTGGGTGAGACCGTCACGGTCACGGAGGTCGAGGAAGATGAGTTGTCCCAGGTCGCGACGGCGGTGCACCCAACCCATCAGCAGGACTGACTTGCCCGCATCGGCGACGCGCAGTTCTCCGCAGGTGTGCGTCCGTTCCAGGCTTCCAAGTGGATCCAGTTTCATAAAGTATGGAACCGCAGATGAACGCAGATACACGCAGATCGAAAAGCTTTTTCTTTATCTGTGTTCATCTGCGTTAACCTGCGGTTTCAATTCCTTCAAGAGATCAGATTCGGAGAGGGAGCGCTGGGAGCCGGTCTGCATGTCGCGCAGGGTGAAGGTGCCGGCCTTCAGTTCGTCCTCTCCGAGTATCACCGCGTACCGCGCGTGTAACTGGTCGGCGCGGCCGAGGGCTTTCTTGAGCTTGATCTCTTCGTAGGGAATCTCGACGCTGGCGCCGGCATCGCGCAGCTTGCGCGCAAGCTCGCGAGCACGCGCATAGGCAGCGTCACCGAGCCACACGATAAAAGCGTCAAGCGGCGGCGCAGCTTTGCCGGCTTCAGTTTGCTGAAGGGCGAGGACGAGCCGGTCGGTGCCGAGGGCCCAGCCGATGCCTTTGGTGGGCGGGCCGCCCAGCAGCTCGACCAGGCCGTCGTAGCGGCCGCCGCCGCAGACGGCGTTCTGCGCGCCCAGGCCGGGGGCGGTGATTTCAAACGTGGTGCGCATGTAGTAGTCGAGGCCGCGGACCAGGCGCCAGTTGAGTTCGTATTGGAGGCCACGGTCTTTGAGCTCCTGCTGGACCTTGGCGAAGTGGTCGCGGCAGGCGTCGCAAAGATGATCAAGGATGCTGGGCAGCTTGGCGATGATGGGCTGCTCAGCGTCGAGTTTGGAGTCGAGGACGCGCAGCGGGTTGGTGTCGATGCGGCGCTGGGAGTCGGGGCCGAGCTTGTCTATGACTTTCTGCAATTCCTCGCGCAGCCGCTCGACGTATTTCGGCCGGCAATCGGAGCAGCCGATGGAGTTGACGTAGAGCGTGCTTCCCTTTAAACCGCAACGCTCGAGGAAGACAATGACCAGCTCGATGACCTCGGCGTCGATGGCCGGATGGTCGGAGGGCCCGAGGACTTCGGCGCCGATTTGATAGAACTGGCGGAAGCGGCCTTTCTGCGGGCGCTCGCGGCGGAACATTGGGCCGAGGTAATAGAGCTTCACCGGGCCGGGCCAGGTGTGCATGCCGTGCTCGATGTAGGCGCGGCAGACCTGCGCGGTCGCTTCCGGCCGCAGCGCGAGCACGGAGCCGTCGCGATCTTCGAGCGTGTACATCTCTTTGGAAACGATATCGGTGTCGAGGCCGACGGAGCGAGCAAAGACTTCAGTCTCCTCGAAGATCGGCGGGCGGATTTCGTGGAAGTTGTAGGCGGCGAAGGTTTGGCGGGCGGTGTGCTCGACGCGGTTCCAGAGGGAAGACTCCGGTGGCAGGATGTCCCGAGTGCCTTTGACGGCTTGGAATTTGCGGCGACTCACAACTGAGATCCTTCGCTTCGCTCCCTTCGACTTCGCTCAGGGCAAGCAGGATGACAAACAAAAAGACGACGGCAGGGGACAAGCCCCTGCCCTACCCAATCTAGCACGGGCGACATTCTAACGCTTCGTCGCTGCGAGGTAGGAATCTTTGTAGCCGACGTAGTTAGTCGAGTAGCGGCGAATGATTTTCAAATCGTCGTCGGTGAGGTGGCGGCGGAACTGGGCGGGCATGCCCATGAAGAGCGAGCGCGGCGGGACGACGGTGCCTTCGGGGACAAGCGAGCCGGCGGCGATGATGGAACCCTCGCCGATGCAGGCGCCGTTCAGAATGATGGAGCCCATGCCGATGAGGCACAGGTCCTCGATGGTGCAGCCGTGCAGGGTGACGTTGTGGCCGACGGTGACGTCGTCGCCGAGAATGACCGGGTGCAGCTCCTTCATTCCGTGGAGCACGGAGCCATCCTGGATGTTGGAGCGGGCGCCGACGCGAATGTGGTGGACGTCGCCGCGGAGCACGGCGCGGAACCACACGCTGGCGTCCTCGCCGATGGTGACGTCGCCGATGAGGTCGGCGCTCTCGGCGATGAAGGCGGTTGAGGCAATCTGCGGCGCGCGGCCGTTGTAGGGGAGAATCATGCCTTTGAGCTCGAAGGCGAGAAGGTAGCACAGCGGTGGTGGAGCCGCAAGCTAGCCGGACGAGCAAGGGGACTGAGGACCAGGTACCTGGTACCAAGTGCCTGGCGGAATTTCTTGACGCCAAGGTTCGGCCGCGCTAGAGTTGCGGGCGAACGGCCTCTTTCAAGCGCAAGCTGCACGGTCAGGCTCAACTCAGGTTCGCCGAGGCACGACAAGACCAAAAATGGGGGGAGAAAGGGTCTGTTATTGCCAGGAGGTATTCTCTTCCTAGGCTGAGGGAGAACCATGAAAAAGCACAACCAAGCAATCCTATTCTGTTCGGCTGGACTCTGTTTGCTTCTTCTCGCTTCAATCCCGGCTGCCGCGCAGCGCACCAAGAAATGCGACAAGGACGGCGATGGGTTTCTGAGTGCGTCAGTACGATGCGGGGGCAACGATTGCAACGACGACGACGCGACCATCCATCCCGGAGCCAGCGAAGTTTGCGACGGGCTGGACAACAACTGCGATGGCGCGGTGGACGAAGAATGCGGCGGCCCCGTGTGCGGGGACGGCGTTTGCAGTGTGGGGGAGGGCTGTCGCAGTTGCTCGGCGGACTGCGGGCTGTGCTTTCCTTTCAACATCAGCTCGATGGATGTGGCCGGAGACAGCATGAGCAAGGCCTACAACGCCGGCATGTGTACGTTTTCCGATCAGGAGAACCTGAACTGGGCCACCAGCGACACGCACGGCAGCGACCTGTGCAGCGCCGGCGACGAAGGTGTGTTCAGCCATGCCGAAAGACTCGAATGCGGGAAGGCAGAGCAGCTCGCCTTCATCGCCAATCCCAACAGCGCGCGGTCAGGCGCGGACATGCTCCATGATTTCGTTACTCAGGCCAACCTAGCCAAGTCGAATCTGTCCGCGGCACCGGCGCCGCGCTACGCGCCCGTGCTGCTGGGTCACAACGACATCTGCGGAGGCAAGTTGCTCAAACGCTCTTTCAGCAACTGCGATGGCAACCCGGACCTGGATCCGAACAATTATTGTCGCACGACGCCGGCCGCCTTCGAGCGCGAGTTCCGAAGAGGTCTGGATATTCTGATTACTGTTCCTGACTTGAGCATCGGCGTAGCCTCCATGGTGCGCGTATCCCAGTTGTGCAACCACCCGGGGAAGGAAAGTTGCGGGCCACTGCGCTTCTTCGGAAACTCCTGCGAGACGCTCTGGAGAAACGTGGCCAGCCTGGGATTCGTTTTCGGCGACGACAACGGCATTTGCGGCTCGCTGACTGTCGATTGCTCCAGCGAACGAGTTTTCGACGCCTATCAGACCGGCCAGAATTACCGCGACATCCTGGAGCGTGTGACGATGGAGTATGCGGCGATTCCCGAAGGAGGCAACTCCAACCAAGTCTTTATCGGCGGCGCCTGGGTGGGTGGAGCCACCAAGGCGGACGGGGTGATGCTGGTTTTCAGCGACGCTGCCTGGAAGTACAAGTTCAGCGCCGGCCAGGTGTCGTGTTGCGACTGCTTCCATGCCAACGTGATGGGCCAGGACTCCCTTTCGCGGCTGCTGTTCGAAGGACTCACTTGCGGGACGACCGACATGTGCTGCGACGACTCGGCGGGCGGAATAACCAGCGCCACCTGCGGCCTGCAGGACATGAGCGGCACCGTCTATCCGGGCTTGCTCCCGCCCAAATAGTGACCGCTAACATATTTGTTATTAATTGATTATGGTGCGGCGAGGCTA
>JAXIPK010000101.1:0-11255 GCA_045402975.1 Acidobacteriota bacterium | reverse complement strand
GGCATCGGCCTGACGGGCGTGCTGCTAGCGCTCTATCTGGCGCAGGCGGGCCTGAGCGCTGGCGCCATCGGAGTGGTTGTTGCAGTGGGACTGGCGGGCTCGGCCGCGGCCACCTTGCTGGTCGCGCTGGCCGCCGATCGTCTCGGCCGCCGCACGATGCTGATGCTGCTGGCGCTGCTTTCGGTGGCCGGCGGCGTCGTGCTGGCGCTGGCTTCGCAGTTCACCGTCTTTCTTCTGGCGGCGTTTTTCGGAATGCTCAACGGCATGGGCCGCGACCGCGGCGGCGCCGTGGCGCTGGAGCAGGCGATGGTGCCGGAGACGGTGCCCGCCGAGCGGCGCACCTGGGCGCTGGCCTGGTACAACCTGCTGCTCGACACCGGCGGCGCACTGGGAGGACTGGCGGGCAGCCTGCCCTACCTTCTCCGCCAGCGCTTCGCGTTCGATGTGCTGGAATCCTATCGGTGGACTTTCGGCTTCTACACGGTGCTGATGCTGGCGGGCGCGGCGCTCTATATCGGATTGAGCGCGCGCGTTGAAGTCCACAACGCCGGCGCGCCCGCGCCGCCGGTCTCGCCGGCGGCCAGGCGCATCGTCTATCGGTTGGCCGTCGTCTTCACGCTGGACAGCATCGGCGGCGGCTTCCTGACCAACACGCTGCTCGCCTACTGGTTCTTCAAGCGCTTCGGCGTGGGGGAAGAATGGCTGGGGCCGCTCTTCTTCGCCGCGGGGCTGGCGAACGCGGGCGGGCATTTGGCGGCGGCGTGGATCGCCGGGCGCATCGGCTTGGTGAACACGATGGTCTTCACGCACATTCCGGCGAGCCTGCTGCTCATCGCGGTGGCTTTTGTGCCCACCTTTGCCTGGGCGGCGGTCTTGTTTCTGATGCGGGAGGCGCTGGCGCGGATGGATGTTCCGACGCGACAATCCTACACGCTGGCGCTGGTGGCGCCGGCGGAGCGCACCTTCGCCAGTGGAGTCACCAATCTGACAAGGAATATTTCCTGGGCGGCGGCGCCCTCATTCGCCGGGTGGCTGATGCAGTCGGCGGCCACGCTCTCGGCGCCGCTCTTTCTCGGCAGCGGGCTGAAGATTGTCTACGACCTGCTGCTCTACTTCTCCTTCCGTCACCTGAAGGCGCCGGAAGAGCGGGCGGCGAGCTAGGGCCTACGCGCGGACGAGCGCCTGACCCGGCAGCGGGTTGGCGGCGTCTTCGGCGGCGAAGTGTACTTCCTGCAGATACACCGCCACACTCGTGGGCGCGTCGTGCCGCACAACGTGCCCGACGCAGTGGGCGTAAGCGCGTTCCGGTCGCGACGGGCGCTCCACCAGCGGGAAGCGGATGTCGAGCTTCGCGCCCACCGGCGGCGCCGGGCCGCCGGCCAACGCCAGCCGCAGCCCCGTGGCGCTGATGTTTTCTTGCCGGGGATCGTGCGCCAGCGGCAGGACGGTTTGGTTCCAGCGGGCTTCGATGAGAGTGGAGAGCGGCATCCGGTAGCGGGCGTAGATGCGCCGCTCCTTGCCCTGCCCGTTGGATTTGGGAGAGTGCTTCTTTGCCTTGTGCATGGGTCGAGGGGGTTGGCGTCCCCTGCAACCCGCAACTCGGTTTCCAGCGCTGCGACTTCCTGCGGTCGAGCGGCATTGTTGCCTGCCATCTTGCGAATGTCAAGAACTCTGTTATGCTCCCTCCCGCAATTTTCCGGAAAGGAGCGAGCCATGGCCCAGAAAGTCACCGAAGTGGTTGGGGTTTCGAAGAGCAGCTTCGCCGAAGCCGCCGAGAACGCCGTCAGTGAGGCCGGCAAGACCCTGCGCGGGCTGAAATGGGGGCGGGTGAGCGAGTTCGAGATGGCCCTCGACGGCCGCAAGGTGAAGGAATACCGCGCCACCGTTCGGCTCTACTTCGACATCGAACGCTAAGTGGCTGGGAGTATTCGTAGATAGCTTTCTTTGCCGCGCGCGGTGGCCAGAGGGCATTAGGGGGCGTTGCGGCCCTGCCCCTTGCTGCGTCTTGCAGCGCGTAAAGCGGTAGACTACTGTCGGTCGTGGCACGGCCAAGAGGATCGGCCGAAGGAGGTTGCCATGACGGACAATTGGTTTTCTCCCCCGCCGGAACCGGTCAACGAGCAGCCGCTCGAATCCTGGAAAGAAATCGCCGCCTACCTGAAGCGCGACGTACGCACAGTCAAGCGCTGGGAGAAGAGCGAAGGCCTGCCGGTGCGCCGACACCAGCACCTGGCGCGCGCCTCGGTCTACGCCTATCCGAGCGAGCTGGATGCCTGGAAAGCCGGCCGCGACCTGGGGAAGGAAGAGCCGCAGGCCTCGCCCTGGGGCCGCCCGCTGCCCGCGCTGGCCGCGGCCGCCGTGCTGCTGCTGACCCTGGTGACGGTCGCCAGCGGGCCGCTGGTCAACCCGCCCGGCGCTGCCGCGGCCGACGGTCGCGGCATCGTTGTTCGCCAAATCTGGGCTGGGCCGGGCTGGTGGCTGGGCGGCAGCCCTTCGCCCGACGGCCGGTATCTATCCTACATAGACTGGACGACGGGAGACCTCGCGCTCCGCGACCTTGTCGCGGGAACGGTGCGTCACCTCACCAAGGCCGAATCCGGCGAAAACGCTTTCGATTCGTGCTTGTCACCGGATGACAAGGAAGTCGCCTACACCTGGTTTGGCAAAGATGGGCCGGATCTGCGCCTCATGCAACTGGATGGGTCTGCGTCGCGGATCCTTTTTAGCAGCAAGGAAGCGATTGCCTTGCCCAGCGATTGGTCGCCGGACGGAAAGGATCTACTGAGCATAGTTATGAAACGCGTGGATCAGGTCCGGTGGATGCCCCAGATTGCCTTAATCTCGGTGGCGGACGGCTCCGTGCGCGTCTTGAGGTCGTTCGACTGGGGGTTCCCGAGGAAGGCGTGGTTCTCCCCGGACGGGCGCTATATCGCCTATGACTTTCCGCCACGACAAGACTCCGGCAACCGGGACCTCTTCCTGCTCGCCGCCGATGGGAGTCGCGAAATCCACCTGGTCGAGCACCCCGCCGACGATATGCTGCTGGGCTGGACACCGGACGGCGACCACATCCTCTTTGCCAGCGATCGATCCGGGAGCATGGGCGCCTGGATGATTCGCGTGGCGGATGGGAAAGCGCAGGGTTCGCCCGAGCTGGTGAAGCGGGACATCGGAGCAGCACAACCGCTGGGGTTTACGCGGGCCGGTTCCTATTACTACGGCGTGGTGATGGGTACGAGCGATGTGTACATCGCTGAATTCGACCCGGAAGCCGGCAGGGTACTCACACCACCGCAAAACGCCATCGAGCGTTTTGTCGGCTCGAACTCCTCGCCGTCGTGGTCGCCGGATGGCCAGTTCCTCGCCTATGTTTCCGACCGCACTCAGAGCTGGATCGGGGCCGACCCAGGGGTCATCTCGATTCGCTCACTGAAGACGGGCGAGGAGCGCGACCTTTCGCCTAATCTCTTTGAAATCTGGGGTCCCATGCGGTGGTCCCCGGATGGGCGAGCTCTGCTCGTCGGAGGAAAAGACCGGAAACTCCAGCAAGGTCTGTACCTCATTGACGCGCAAACCGGCGCGGTCACGCCCGCCGTGATCTGGGGAGACAGGGCGATAGGCCACGCTGCCTGGTTTCCCGACGGGAAGCGACTGCTCTACTCCTCCCAGCGCGGCGAGGCAGGCACGATCCTTGCCTCTGTAGTCATCCGGGATCTGGCGACGAGCGAGGAGAAAGTCCTCTTCCAACCCGCACCCGGCGTGGAGATCAATAATGCAGCGCTCTCGCCCGACGGCCAGCAGGTGGCCCTCACGCTGCTGGAGAAAGAAACGCAATCCGCAGTCCTGAAAGTCTTGCCGGTAGCCGGCGGTGAGGCAAGGGAACTGCTTCGGGCGAAGGAGCCGGAAAGGATAGCCAAAGGCTCACTCAGTTGGTCGTCCGATTCGCGCCACATCGTTTTTAGCAAGGGCCAGGTGACCAGCCAAGGGTCAAAAACCGAGCTATTCGCCATCTCTCCCCGTGGCGGAGAACCTCACGCGTTAGGGCTAGCCATGGACTCGGTCATCAGCAGCGTTTCTTTCCATTCGGACGGTCGCCATCTCGCTTTCGCCGTCAACGCGGGAAACAAAATGGAGATCTGGGTGATGGAGAACTTTCTGCCAGCGGCCAAGGCGGCGGAATAGGGGTTGCTGAAGTCGAAGATCCAAAACAAGGAGGAACTTATCATGAAGAATATGAAAGCCAAACTGCTCGTGCTCGCCGCGGCCGCGCTCGGGGCTCCGCTCCTGGCGCAACCCGTGACCCTGCCCAACCCTCCCGGGCTCTGCTCCAATGCTCCGCCCTGGCTCGTTGCCGCGATCAATGCCGTGCTGACCTTGTTGGGGCTAGGGCCGATCTGCTGATCGACCACCGTCCGGGGCCCGGTGGCTGGTGCCACCGGGCTCGGCGTGGCTATTCTTTTCGGAAGCGGGCGAGCAGGGATTGACCCAAAGGTTCTCCGCAGAAGGCGGACTCAAACCCCGCTTCCGCCACGCGCAGCAACTCTTCTCGCGAGAGTCCAAGCTGGAGCGCCAGGGCATACTCCCGGTTGAGGTCGGTGTCGAAAAACCCCGGGTCGTCGGTGTTGAGCGTCACGCGCAGGCCTCGCCGGCAGAAGGCCACCAGCGGGTGGGTCGCCAGGTCGTCCGAGCCGGTGTGCTGCTTGAGCGCGCCGGTGCGGACGTTACTGCTGGGACAAACTTCCAACGCAATCTGCTTCTCCTTCAGGTAATCCATCAACGCGGGGTCGCGAAACGCGGCCAGGCCGTGCCCGATGCGCTCGGCGCCCAGGGCGCGAATAGCCGACCAGATGCTCTCCGGCCCCTCCGTTTCTCCGGCGTGGATGGTGACGCGCAGTCCGGCGGCGCGAATCTTGTCGAAAGTGTCGCGAAATAGCTCCGCCGGCCCTTCGGCTTCGTAGCCGCCGACGCCGAAGGCGACTACGCCGGCGTCCTTCCAGCGCAGGGCGTGCTCGGCCACGCGGGCCACGTGCTCGCGGCCGAAGTTGCGGACGGCGTCCAGTATCCAGCGCACCTCGAGCCCCTGCTCACGCCGGACATCTTCCGCCGCGCGAACCAGCGCTTCGCAGACCGCGTCCACGTCCTGCCTCTTCCACAACACTACGCCGGCCGAGAGCGTAAGCTCGGCGTACAAAACATTCTGTGCGCGCAGACGCGCGGCGAGGTCGCGCAGCAGCGCGGCGTAGTCCTGCGGGGCGCGCAGCTGGTCGCAGGCCCACTTGTAGGCCATCAGGAAGCCCATGAAGCCGGAATAGCGGAAGCGCGCTTGCGCTTCTTCCAGCGGGAGCGACTCGCCGCGCCGCCGCGCCAGCTCGACGAGGAACTCGGGCGTGGCCGTGCCCTCGAGGTGCAAATGGATTTCCGCCTTGGGCAGGCGGGCAATCCAGTCGGGAACGGCGAGGGTGTCGCCGGGCATCGCTCAGCGGGCGGGCGGAGGCGGGCTGCCGGCGTTCACCCAGGCGGTGTACCAGTAGGCGCCCACGTTCTGGCTGGCGGTGGTGAGCTGGCGGACGAGAATGGCGCCCACCGAATCATAGAACGCGTCGTAGTAGTCGTCGTTGTAGTCCGGCTTGCCGTGGCGCGCCTGGTTGTCGGCGTAGAGGATGTTGTCCACCCAGGTGTTGGCCTCGACCAACATCCCGAAGGCGTGGTTGGTCGGATCTTCAATCTTGTAGGCGCCGCCCGGGCGAATGATGAAGAACGCCTGGTAGCGCTCCACCAGGCTGCGGCTGTAGCGCTTGTCCACCCCCGGCTGGCTGGAGAGCGCCCCGTCGTGGTTGATAGTGGTTTTGAACGGGTCGTGCGACTCGGTGACGTAGTAGGCCAGGATGGCCGAGTAGCGCTTGACGTCGTCCCAGCGCTTCTCGCGGAAGGCTTCCTCGAGCTTCAGGCTGTAGATGCCCACGGCCCACGGCAGCGTTCCGCGCCGGTTCACCTTGACGCGGGTGAACTTGCGCGCCGCGGCGTTGTAATCGCGCGGCAGCTCGGCAAAGGGATAGGTCCCATAGGCGTCGAGCTGGATGTAGCCCTGCTCGGGCCGATGGGCCTCGTCTCCCCACTGGCTGGGGTCGCCCGCCAGTTGCGCAATGTTGTTGCGGTTGCTCTCGTAGTACGCCCGCAGGGGATAGGGCAGGCTTTCCACCGCGCGGTTGACCACCAATTGCTGGGTGCGGGCTTCCCAGGCCTGCGCCGGGGGCGGCGCCAGGGCGGACAGCAGCAAACTGGTCAGCAAGACGCACGCGGCGCGTCGAACCTCGTCCCGCTCCTGCTCCCCCACGCGCATGCTTAGACTGAAACCCACCTTTTACGATTCTTGATGAAGTGCGCTGCGCTTCTGACTATAGCCGAAATAAATGGCCAAGCCAATTGCGAGCCAGACAAAGAACCGGATCCAGGTCTCCACCGGCAGGCTGGCCATCAGCACCATGCAGCAGGCGATGGCGGCCAGCGGAATCAGCGGCACCCAGGGGACGCGGAAGCCGCGCTTCCGCTCCGGCTGTGTCCGCCGCAGGATGAGCACGCCCGTGGCCACCAGCACGAAGGCAAACAGGGTGCCGATGTTCGAGAGGTCAGCCAGCGTGCCGATATCGAAAATCCCCGCCGGGATGGCGACCACGAAGCCGGCGATCCAGGTGCTGGCGTGCGGGGTGCGGAAGCGCGGATGCACGCGGCTGAAAACCCGCGGCAGCAGGCCGTCGCGCGACATCGAAAACCACACCCGCGCCTGGCCGAGCTGGAACACCAGCAGCGAGCTCAGCATCCCCATGAGGGCGCCCAGGATGACCACGCGCTGCACGCCCGGCAGCCCCAGCGAGGCCAGGGCGTTGACCACCGGCGCCGCGTCGCCCATGAAGGTCTCGTAGGGGCGGATGCCGGTGAGCACGATGGCCACTGTGATGTAGAGCGTGGCGCACACCGCCAGCGAGACCAGAATCCCGATGGGCAAGTCGCGTTGCGGGTTGTGGCACTCCTCGGCCGCCGTCGAAACCGAATCGAATCCGATGTAGGTGAAGAAAATGATGGCGCCGCCGGTCAGCACGCCTTGCCAGCCGTTGGGCATGAAGGGCTGCCAGTTCTTCGGCTCCACGTAGGGGATGGCCGCGCCGACGAAGATCAGAATGGCCACCAATTTGATGGCCACCATGATGGTGTTTGCCCCTGCCGATTCGCGGATGCCAATGACCAGCAGCCCCGTCAGAAAAAGAACGACCAGGAAGCCGGGCAGGTTGAAGTGCGGCGCCCAGCCCGTGGCCGGCCCGTAAGCCGGCGTGATCAGCCACCGCGGCAGCTCAATCCCGAAGCTTTGCAGCAGGCTGTCGATGTGCGCCGAGAAGCCTACCGCCACGCCCATGTTCGAGACCGCATACTCCAGAATCAAATCCCAGCCGATGATCCAGGCGAAGATTTCTCCCAGTGTGGTGTAGGTGTAGGTGTAGGCGCTGCCCGCGACGGGAATCATCGACGCCAGCTCGGCGTAGCAGAGCCCCGCCAGCGCGCAGGCAAACGCCACCAGCAGAAACGAGAGTGCAATTGCCGGGCCCGCACCCGGCCGGCCGGTCACCGCTAGGGCGTCGCTGCCGTGCAGCAGGACGTCGAGCAGCGGCGCCTTGAGCAGCGATTCGTACGCCAGCTTTTCCCCTGCGGCCGCCGTGCCGGTGAAAACAAAAATGCCCGTGCCGATGATGGCGCCCACCCCCAGCGCCGCCAGGCTCCACGGTCCCAATACCTTCTTCAGCCGACGCTCGGGCGACTGGGTGTCGGCGATGAGTTGGTCGATGTTCTTTGTCCGCAGCAGTTGTGAGCCCACGCGCCTCCTTTCGGTCCTACACTCGTTCCAGGCCAGCGTACTTTTCTACCAGCTTTTTCCGCCCGTAGGCGTAAAACTGCACCACAATCTTGCGGTCCGGCCCTTTGCCGTCCACTGAGAGGACCCTGCCTTCGCCGAACTTGGCGTGGCGCACCGTGCAGCCTGGCGGGTAGCGTGAATCGTGCGTGCGCACCGGCGCTGGAATCGCCTCCTCTTCTTCCGTCAGCCGGCGCCGCCCCTTTCCTCTGCGGCCGAAGCGGGAACCGCCGTTGTCGTCGGCGAAGGCTTCGTACTTCCATCCGCCGGTGTCGGCCCGAGCCGCGGGCTGCGGCTCGTCCAGCCGCTCGAGCAGCTTGTCGGGGACTTCGAGCAGGAAGCGCGAGGGCTCCGACTCGTCGCTCATCTCATCGCCCCAGCCGCGCCGCCGCCGGGCGCGCAGCAGCCAGAGCTCCTGGCGGGCGCGCGTCATTCCGACGTAGCACAGCCGGCGCTCTTCTTCGATGCCGGCTTCGGAGTCGAGCGAGCGGCTGTGCGGCAGCAGCCCTTCTTCGAGGCCGGCGAGAAACACGACGTCGAACTCCGTCCCCTTGGCGCTGTGCAACGTCATCAGCGTGACCGCCGCCTCGGCATCGTACTCATCGGCGTCGCTCACCAGCGCCGCCCGGTCAAGGAAGTCGTCGGTGGACTCGCCGCGCGCTTCACTTTCCGCCGCGGCCGCAACCAACTCCTGCAAGTTCTCCAGCCGGTCGTCGGCCTCGGGCGTTTTCTGTTCTTCCAGCCAGCGCTGGTAGCCGCTCTGCTCCAGCGTGAACCGCAACGCCTCGGAGAGCGGCTTGACGGCCACCGCTTCGCGCAGCCGGTCGAGCAGGTGACGAAAGGCTCTGAGCTTCGCGTTCTGCGTGTGCTCAAGCGCATCGGCCAGCGTGAGGCCACCGTCGCGCGCATCGGCTTGCAGCGCCTCCAACGTCACCGTGCCGATGCCGCGCGGCGGCACATTCACAATGCGCAGCAGGCTCTGCTCGTCCTGCGGGTTGCGCGCCGCGCGTAGGTAGGCGAGCAGATCGCGGATTTCCGCCCGCTTGTAGAAGCTGAACCCGCCCACCAGCCGATAGCTGACACCCATCGCCCGCAGCGCTTCTTCATAGAGCCGCGACTGCGCGTTGGTGCGGTAGAGCACCGCCAGCCGCCGCCCGGGCTCGCGCCGAGTGTAGTGATGCAAGCGCTCGGCGACGAACTGCGCCTCGGCGCGCGCGTCGGTCGCCTGGTAGAGCCGCGCCTTCGCGCCGCCCTTGGCTTCCGTCCACAGCACTTTGCCCTTGCGGCTCTGGTTGTTCTGGATGACGGCGGTGGCGACGTCGAGAATGGGCTGCGTGGAGCGGTAGTTCTGCTCCAGCAGGATCACCTGCGCGCCGGAGAAGTCTTGTTCGAAACGAAAAATGTTGCCGTAGTCGGCCCCGCGCCAGGCGTAGATGGACTGGTCTTCGTCGCCCACCACGCAGACGTTGCGCTGCGGGTTGGCCAGCCAGCGGATGAGCTGGTACTGCGGCGGGTTGGTGTCCTGGTATTCGTCCACGTGGAGGTAGCGGAAGCGGCGCTGCCAGCGCTCTCGCACCTCGGGATGGTCGGCCAGGGCCCGCACGGCGTCCAGCAGCAAATCGTCGAAGTCGAGCGCGTGCGCGGCCCGCAGCGCCTTGAGGTATCCGGCGAAAATCTCCGCGTGGCGGCGCTCCTGGGGGTTGGCGCTTTCGCGCCAGTCGTCGGGCGTGCGCCCGGCGGTTTTGGAGCGGCTGATGCGCTCGAGCACGCCGCGGGCCACCCAGGCGCGGTCGTCCTCGCCCTGCTCTTTCAGAAGGCCACGCACCAGGCGCTCCTGGTCGTCGTCATCGTAGATGGAGAAGTCGCGCGGCAGGCCCAGCGCCGGCGCTTCGCGCCGCAGCAGGCGCGCGCAAAAGCTGTGGAAGGTGGAGGCCCAGGGCCCCACCAGCGGCGAGCCCACCAGCCGCCCGATGCGCTCCCGCATCTCCTCGGCGGCTTTGTTGGTGAAGGTGACGGCGAGGATTTCTTCCGGCCGCGCCAGGCCTTGCTCAATCAGGTAGGCGATGCGGTAGGTGATGACGCGCGTCTTGCCGGTGCCGGCACCGGCCACCACCAGCAGCGGCCCTTCGGTGGCTTCGACGGCCTGGCGTTGCGCCGGGTTCAGGTCGTGGAGGAGATTGGACATCAGGTGGAGATTTCGAGCCGTAAGCGCGCATTCTATCACACGCGCCGCGACCCGCCCTATCGGGGCTTATAATAGCGAGGGAAATTTCCATGTACTTTCTCTACAGCCTGCTTTTCGGCGCCGCCTTGCTGCTGGCCAGCCCCTATCTGCTGCTCAAGGGGCTGCGGCAGAACAAGTATCTGCACAGCCTGGGCGAGCGCCTGGGACGGGTTCCGGAGAAGCTGGCGACGCGAGTCACAGCCGCGGAGGATGGAGCCATCTGGGTGCACGCGGTTTCGGTGGGCGAAGCGCTGGCCGTGGCGCCACTGCTCAAAGAGCTGCGCGGGCGGTTGCCCGGCCGTCCGGTTTTCGTCAGCACAACCACGCGCACCGGGCAGAAAGTGGCCGCCGAGCGCCTTGAGGCCGATGAGATTTTCTACTTCCCGCTCGACTTTGCCTTCGCCTGCCGGCGCCTGCTGGCGGCCGTGCGCCCGAGCCTGGTGATTATCGCCGAAACGGAAATCTGGCCGAACTTTCTGCGCGAAGCGCGCCGCGCCGGCGCGCGGGTGGTCTTCGTCAACGGACGGCTCTCGGACCGCTCCTTCCATCGCTACCGCTGGTTCCGGTTCTTCCTCCGGCGCGCCTTGTCTCAAGTGGACTATTTCCTCATGCAGAGCGAAGAGGACGCGCGGCGGATCCGCGAGCTGGGCGCGCCGCCCGAGCGCGTCGCTGTGGGCGGCAACCTGAAGTTCGATCTGCCGCAGCCCAAGCGGCCGGCTTTTCTCGACGACCAGGTGGCGCTGGCGCAGAGCGCGCCCATCATCGTCGCCGGCTCCACGCTTCCGGCGGAGGAGGAGCAGATTCTCCGGGCGCTGGACATCTGCGGCTCGGTGGGCGGCCGCCGCCCGCTGCTGGTGCTGGCTCCGCGCCATCCGGAGCGCTTCGAAGATGTGGTTTCGCTCCTGCAGCGCCGCGGTGTGAGCTACGTCCGGCGCAGCCAGGGAACGGCGGCCAACGGCCGCCCGGTCGTGTTTCTGCTCGACACCCTGGGTGAGCTGGCGGGGACCTACGCCGCCGCCAACATCGCCTTCGTCGGCGGCTCGCTCGTCCGCGCTGGCGGCCACAACCCCATTGAGCCGGCGCTGTGGGGAAAGCCGGTGCTGTTCGGCCCTTCGATGGAAAATTTTCGCG
>JAXIPK010000329.1:0-7819 GCA_045402975.1 Acidobacteriota bacterium | reverse complement strand
CCATCACTGACGCGCAGTTCGCCAACGATACATTCTCCAGCGGCTATTGGGCCAACCTGTTCCCCAGCTGGGGACCAGGAGGAATCAACGGCGGTTTCCTCCCCTGCGACTTGTTCGGGGCCGACCCGGGCGGCGCGGGCGGCTTCTCCTCCACTCAGGTCGCCTACGACTGGATCAACTGCGTCCACCCGGACACGACGGTAGGTCCATTCGTGTGGGACCTGTTCGATTTTCCGGGCTACATGACGTGCTCCACGGGGACCGACATCGACGGCGACACCATCCCCGATTGTCCCTTCGCCTTTTTCGACGACCAGTACGCTAGCCTGAACGCCTGGAGCTCGATTGGCAGGTCGGAATACCACGCCTTCCAGTTGACCGTACGCAAAGCCTTCAGCCACGGCTTCGGCTTCGACTTCAACTACACCCTGGCGAAGTCGAACGATACCAGCTCGGTGCCGGAGCGGTCGGATGTGCTCGGCGGATTTGCTCTGGGCGCCGGCTACACCGGCACGGCTATCAACTCCTGGGAGCCGGAGCTGGAGTACGCCAACTCCGACTACGACATGCGCCACCAGATCAACGCCAACTGGTATGCCGAGCTGCCTTTCGGGCGCGGGAAGAAGTTCTGGAGCGACATCCCGGGATGGGCGGACCAGATCCTGGGCAACTGGTCGACCTCCGGCATCTTCCGCTGGAACAGCCAACTACCGGCCAACGTAGTCAACGACCGCGTCTGGCCAACCAACTGGGACTTGCAGGGCAACGCCACCTGCGGGCCGGAGGTGGCGGATCCCTCCCATACCGCCATCGGCGGTCCCTGCCCACCCACTCAGAACTCGCATGGGGCGAACAACGACCGCGGACCCAACCTCTGGCAGGACCCCGACGGAGTCTTCCCGTTCTTCCACTTCACCCTGCCCGGCCTGCGCGGGCAGCGCAACGTGATTCGGGGCGACAACTACTTCTCGACGGACTTCGCCCTCACCAAGGCCTTCCCCATGCCGTGGGAGGGCCACCGCCTGCAGTTTCGCTGGGAAGTGTTCAACATCACTAACTCTCCTTACTTTGACACTGCCTATCTCTCGGCCAGCATCGGCATCCAGGGGACGTTTGGCGACTACAGCCGCACGCTGGGCGGTCCGCGCCAGATGCAGTTCAGCCTGCGCTACGAATTCTAGGCTGGCGACAATCGCCCTCCCCGGCGGCTCGAACCGCCGAGGGAGGGCTGCCTTGACCCCCGTCGTTGCACGCCCCTAGAATGACTACTCGGTAACCGTGAGAATGCGCGCCCGGGGTGTTGGCTTTCTTTCTCTGCTGATCACACTCGCGCTCGGTCCCTTTCTATTCGCCCAGCAGGACCAACCGCCCAAGCCGCTCTCCGACCAGCTTCCGCAGCGCGAGCTCTCCGAAAAGGAACGCCAGAAGCGCGAGAAGGCTCTACGCAAGGAGCTCGAGAGCCGCTACAAGAGCTGGCTGGAGGAAGACGTCGTCTACATCATCCTGCCGGAGGAGCGCGAGGTCTTCGACCTGCTCGGCACGGAAGAAGAGCGGGAGCAGTTCATCGAGCAGTTCTGGCTGCGGCGCGACCCCACTCCGGACACGATTGAAAACGAATATAAGGAAGAGCACTACCGCCGCATCGCCTACGCCAACGAGCGCTTCTCCAGCGGCATCCGCGGCTGGGAGAGCGACCGCGGCCGAATCTACATCATGTACGGGCCGCCGGATGAAATCGAAGGCTCACCGGCTGGCGGGATGTACGACCGGCCGCTGGAGGAAGGCGGCGGGGCGACGATGGCACACGCCTACGAGAAGTGGCGCTACCGCAACCTGGAAGGTCTCGGCACCAACGTCATCCTGGAGTTTGTCGACATCACCGGCAGCGGCGAGTACCGGATGACGATGGACCCCTCCGAGAAAGACGCCCTGACGGAAATCCCCGGCGCCGGCCTGAGCCTGACCGAGCAGTCTGGGCTGGCGCGCAAGCGCGACCGCTTCCTGCGCCTGGACGGCACGCGCCTGCCGCGCACTCCCTACGTGACCCGGGAGATGGAGCCGTTCGAGCGCATGGAGATGTTCGTGCGCGCCCAGAAGCCGCCGCCGGTGAAGTTCACCGACCTGGAAGCGATGGTGACCACGCGGGTGAGCTTCAACCTGCTCCCCTTCGATCTGCGCGCCGACTTCCTGCGCATCACCGACGAGACCGCGCTGGTGCCGATTACGCTGTCACTGCGCAAGAAGGACATGACCTTCCGCGAGGAAGACGGAGTGCACCACGCCACCGTCAATGTCTTCGGCCGGCTCACCACTCTGGGCGGAAGAATCGTTCAAACGTTTGAAGACGTGATCCAGCTCGATATCCCCGCGTCCCTGCTGGAAGACACCCTCAAGCAGCCCGTCGTCTACCAGAAGGCCCTGCCGATGCGCTCCGGCCTCTACAAGATGAACCTGGTGCTGAAGGATCTGAACAGCGGCAACATCGGCACGCTGGAGCGGCGGCTGGCGGTGCCGCGCTTCGAAGAGGGCAAGCTCGAGCACAGCAGCCTCATCCTCGCTGATTCCATCGAGCGCGTGGCCTCCAAAGACGTCGGGCGCGGCCCGTTCGTCCTCGGGGGGACCAAGGTGCGGCCGGCGGTGCGCGAGGAGTTCCGCCCCAACGACCGCATCGGCGTGTATCTGCAGATCTACAACCTGGCGATTGACGCGAAGACCCAGAAGCCCTACGCCACCGTCAGTTATTCGGTCCACCGCGGTGGCGACATCATCTTCAACCAGATCGAAACCACCGCCGACATGAAGGAGAGCGGCCAGCAGATCACGCTGGAGAAGCGCCTGGGGCTGGGCGCGCTGAAGCCCGGAGAATACAAGCTGAACATCACCATCACCGACTGGGTGCAGAACGCCACGGTGACGGCGTCCTCGCCCTTCCACGTGGTTCCCTGAAACGGCTACTCTTTTCCTGCCTTCATCCGCTTGCGGTTGAGGACGCGCTCCAGCTTGTTCATGCTGTCGGGGTTGAGGTCCTGGAACTGGATGCCCATCCCAGTGCGGGCGATGGAGCGGCGCACCACTCCCTTCAACGGCAGCATTTCGTCGTCGACGCGCAGCGTGAAGCCGAACACCGTCCCTTCGGGCAGCGGGTTCTTGTCCTGGATGAACACGCCGCCGATGCTGATGTCGCGGATGGTGCCCGAGCCTTCGACGTAGACAACGTAGTCTCCCGCCGAGGCCGCTAATCGCTGAGCATATCTCTTGTCGGGGCGCGCCATTCCAGTAGACCGTTTGGCGTATGCTACGGCGGGACAACGGAAAAGGCAAGCCGCACGGCAGAGAGGCTAGCTCTGCCAGATGCGCCGAAGTCTGGTGGCGTGATACACCAGCACCGCCAGATCGCAGAGCCCTGCAAGGGACGCGCATTATGGGGATTGTCCTTCGCTTGGCGATTCTTTTTCCTCGCCCGACCGCCTGGTGTATGATGCCGCGCTCGGATCGAAAATCTGCAGGAGGAATTGTCGATGAGGAAACGTCTCGCTCTTTCCCTGTTTGCCGCCGTGTGGCTTCTCGCCGCCTCGTCCGCCGTGCTGGCGCAAGCACCGGCCGCCGAGAAGGCGCCCCTGACCGTGGAGACCTTGTGGAAGATCAAGCGGCTGGGCGGGCCGGAGATTTCGCCCGACGGCAAGTGGGCGGCGGTGCCGGTTACCACCTACGACGTTTCCAAAGACAAGGGCACGACCAACCTCTGGCTGGTGCCGACCGACGGCGGCGAGGCCCGGCGGCTAACCACCCACGACGGCTCCGACTCCAGCCCGGCCTGGAGCCCCGACGGCAAGTGGATCGCCTTCGTCTCCCGCCGCGGCGAGGACGAGACTACACAGCTCTACCTCATCTCCACTTCCGGCGGCGAAGCCTGGCGCCTCACCAACGTGCCGACCGGCGCGTCGGCGCCCAAGTGGTTTCCCGACTCGAAACGCATCGCCTTCGTCAGCCGCGTCTGGCCCGACCTGAAGTGGGACGAAATGGCCAAGCGCCTCAAGGAGCGCAAGGACTCGAAGGTCAGCGCCAAGACCTGGGACAAGGCGCCCATCCGCTATTGGGACACCTTCCACGACGACCGCGAGGCGCACCTTTACACCATCGGCATCGAGGGCGGTGAGCCGGCTGCGGTCACTGTAGGCACCAAGCTGCAGCTTTCCCGCTCCGGCGCCGGCACCGGTTCCTATGACATCGCGCCCGACGGGAAGGAGATCGCCTTCGCCGCCGATACCGACACCACCGGCGTCGACCCCAACTTCGACGTCTACCTCATCTCCGCAACCGGCGGCGAGGCGAAGAACATCACCACCGAGAACAAGGCTGACGACGAGAGCCCGCTCTACAGTCCCGACGGGCGCTGGCTGGCCTTCGAGCGCCAGGTCATCAAAGGCTTTTATGCCGACAAGTCCCGGTTGGTGTTGCACGACCGCTCGAGCGCTCAGAACAAGGTGATGACCGAGGCATGGGATCGCTCGGTGGGCGACCTGGTGTGGACGCCCGACAGCAAGGCTTTCTACGCCGCCATCGACGACGCCGCTCACGGCCGCGTTTATCGCATCGACGCCGCCACCGGCAAGCCGGCACCGGTGACCAAGGACAAGAGTCTTTCGAATCTCGCCCTCTCGGCCGACGGCAAGGTGCTGGTGGCTCTGCGCCAAAGCTTTTCCGAGCCGCCCACGCTGGTCCGTGTGGACACGGCGACCGGCGCCGCCACCAAGCTCTCCACCTTCAACGACGAGCTGCTGGCCAACGTGGCCTGGGGCCGTTACGAGAGCGTCACCTACAAGGGCGCCAACGGCGACGACATTCAGATGTGGATCATCTATCCCCCCAACTTCGACCCGGCGAAGAAGTGGCCCTTCTACTTCCTGCTCCACGGCGGGCCCCACAATGGCGTGACCGACAGCTTCCACTGGCGCTGGAACGCGCAGATTTTTTCCGGCTGGGGCTACGTGACCGCCTGGCACAACTTCCACGGCTCGAGCGGCTTCGGCCAGGCCTTCACCGACTCCATCAATCCCAACCAGGCCGACCTGCCCTACGAGGACACTATTGCCGCGGCGCGCTGGTTCCAGCAGCAGCCGTGGATTGACTCGGCGCGCATAGGCGCCGGCGGCGGCAGCTACGGCGGGTATCTGGCCACGCTGATTCTCGGTCGCCCGCACCCGTTCAAGACTCTGGTCGCCCACGCCGCCGTCTATAACCTTTACACCCAGGTGGGCGCCGACTACGCCGCCAGCCACAGCCGCTTCGGTGAATACTGGGAGCGCAAGGCGGAGTTCGAGCACATCTCCCCGCACCTGCAGGCCGCCAACTTCAACACGCCGACGCTCATCATCCACAGCGAGCGCGACTTTCGCGTCCCGGTGAACCACGGCGTGGAGCTCTTCAATACGCTGCAGAAACGCGGCGTGCGCAGCCGCCTCATCTACTACCCCGACGAAAACCACTGGGTATTGAAGCCGCAGAACTCCATCTACTGGTACAACGAGAACCAGAAGTGGCTGAAGGAGTTCCTGGGCGCGGGCCCCACGCCTTGAAGGGCGTGGGAGGGGCTGAAAAGAAGGGACCTAGCGGAGCCACCTTCGTACCCCCGCGATAGGACGGGCTCTCCATTGTCAGGCTGGGCTCGCCGCCTTAGGCTAGAGGGTGGAGGCGTACAGGTTCAGCTAGTAAGGGACCTGGAAGGATACTGGATGTCACTGATTGTCAGTCTGACGGTTCTGGCGGGTTCGGGCGCGGCGCTGCTTTTCTGGCTCCACGCCGCCGTGCAGGCCCTTGTGCGCGGCCGCCAAGAATCAAAGGTCGGCGCCGAGGTAGCCGTGGCCAATCACCTCTGCTACCGCGTCATCCGCCAGGCGTTGGAAACCGATCCGCAGCAGCCCGGCGACGCCCGCGCCTGCATTTCCGCCCTGGAGCGCGACTATCAGGCCTTGACCTACCTGCTGCGCAACGCCGCCACGGTGAATATCGGACACTACACCACCCGCGAACGCCTGCTGCTCGTCGACTTCCAGCTTCTCCGCCTCGCCGTGCGCCTGCAGCACGCTCTCCGCTGGCCCGGCTGGCAGGCTCGCCTGCTGGAAATGAGCCGCATCCTGGAATACTTCGGCGATACCGTTGGCCAGCGCTTCGAGGCTCTTGCCGTCAGCCGCCAGCCCTAAGCGCTACATGCAGGGGACCAGTCGGAAGGGGATCTCCACCAGGGCTTCGACGTCCACCGGCCGGCCATTCTTGCGGCCCGGCTCGAAGAGTGAGCTGCTGAAAGCTTCCAGCGCCGCCTTGTCGATGGCATTGTTGGCGCCTTTCATCACCACCGGGTCTTCGACGCGTCCGTCGGCGCGGATGACGCCGTAGATGACCACCACGCCTTCTACCCGTTCCCGCAGCGCTTCGCTGGGATAGCAGGGGTCCACTTTCCTTCGGACGCGCGGAGGAAGGATAGGCGCGGCCGGGCCGCTTGGGTTGCGCTCGGCAAATTGGAGCAGCCAACTCGACGACTGGCTGGTCAGGTTGGCCAGGTAGAGATACGTGACAAAGACTCGCCGCGAGCCGCCGCCTCCGCTTTGAGTCTCCGACATCAACTGGCGAGCACGCTCCGCCGGCGATTGCAAGGTCTGAGCGGGCACCGCTGTGGAGGATGAGTTCTCTCCCCGGGGAATCTGCGATGACGGTGCGCGAGGAGGCGTCGGGGGCGCGGGTGGAGCGCCGGGACTTCCCTGGCCTCCAACGACTACCGGCCCGGCGGGAACCTCACCGGCCGGCGTCACAAGAATGCCCGGCACAATGAGACCTTCACCCCCGCCTGCAATCCCGCCCGGACCGCCGCCGCTTCCGCCGCTGGCGCCGGGCACACCTCCTGGCACACCGCCCGGACTTCCCTGGCCCGAGTGGGGCCCGCTGGCGAAGCGGGCGCGCAGGTTCCCTTCCGGCAGGTCGAGCCGCCGCCGCGGGGCGGCCGGCGAGGCGCTCAAGGCAAGCACGCCGGGTGTCGCGAAATCGCCGCTGCGCGGCGTCCCGGGCTGCAGGCTGATCTCCGGCGCCGAGTCCTTCGCGTTGCCGCCCGCGCTCTCCGGCAAGGTCATCCGTGGGTAGAGGTTGACCCTCCGAGTTTGCTGCAACGCCAACTGTGAAGCGTTGCGCTTGGGACGCGGCGCCTGCGGGGCGCGCGGCGGCCCGCTCATGTCCACCGGAGCGTTGGGCACGCGCAGCCGCGACAAATCGATCTGGCTGGTGGGCGCTGCCTGCGGGTCGGGCGGAATGACCATGTTCGGGAGTTTCAAATCCTGGGGGACCCGCACCTGTTGGCGAGCCAACTGTTGCAGCAGCGTCTGCCGCGGGTGATTCGGGTCCTGCGGCGTCGAGACAATCACTTGCTGCGCCCGCGCTTCGGCGCCCAACGGCGGCAGCGGCTGCCCTTCCTTGCCCCCGGGACTCGGCCGGCTCTTCGGCATGCGCCGCGGGAAGATGGGCGGGAGCACATTCGAGGTGGCCAGGCGCGCGTCCTCGACTTCCGGCTGCACCGGCGCCGCGCCAGCGAGGGACGCGAGCAAATAGTCCGGCAGCGGCGTAGAAACCAGCAGGACGTGCAAGCTGGCGGAATAGAAGAGCGCGCGCACGGTCGCCCCGCCGGTGAGGTTCAGCTCGGGGCCGAACGGTTCGGGGTCGGCGCTGGGAAGATTGGGCTCGACGAGGACCAGCACCAAGTTGCGGATCTGGTAGCGCTCCCACTGCCGCAGCCGACGCCGCAGCAGGCGCAGGTTGGCCCGCGCCCACCGATAGG
>JAXIPK010000310.1:0-7001 GCA_045402975.1 Acidobacteriota bacterium | reverse complement strand
GTGTGGAAAGAAGTCGAGCGCGCCGGTCGGCTGCGCCGCACCGCGTTCCGGTGGCTGCTGGCGTTGAATGGACTGACGCGGAGACTCGGTCTCAACCTCGGGCGACTCGCTTTTCGCCCGGTTCACGCCATCTTCGGCCGCCGGATGCGCTACATGGTCAGCGGCGGCTCGCGCTTCGACCCCGCCATCCAGCGCGACTTCTACTGCCTGGGCCTCGACATCATGCAGGGCTACGGGCTGACGGAGTGCTCCGGGCCGGCCACGGTGACTCCGCTCGAAGACATCGTCTTTGGCTCGGTGGGGAAGCCAATCCCCGGTGTCGAGATCAAGATTCTTCCGCCCGAGCCGGGCGCCGACACCGAAGCCGGCGACGGCGAGGTGGCCATTCGCGGCGCCAACGTCACGCCCGGCTATTTCCATCGCCCCGACGCCACCGCCGAGGTGCTCAAGGACGGCTGGCTGCACAGCGGCGACCTCGGCTATCTCGACGCACAGGGCCGGCTCTTCATTACCGGACGCAAGAAGGAAATCATCGTGCTCAGCTCGGGGAAGAACATCTACCCGGAAGAAATCGAAGCCCACTACCTGCGCTCGCCCTTCATCAAGGAGATTTGCGTCGTGGGCCTGGCCGGCCACGGCGAGAAGGCCGGCGAGCGGCTCCATGCCGTGGTGGTGCCCGATTTCGACGTCTTGCGCGAGCGCAAGGTGGTGAACACCAAAGAAATTCTCCGCTACGAGATGGAAGGGCTGGGCGTCCATCTCCCCAGCCACAAGCGCGTGTTGAGCTACGAGATCTGGACCGAGGAGCTGCCGCGCACCACCACGCGCAAGCTGAAGCGCCCGGCTATCGAGTCGCGCCTGCGCGAGAAAAAGCTCGGAGCGGAGGCGGCGGGTGGCGAGCGCACGCTTACGGCCGACGAAGAAGCCTGGATGGCCGATCCAATCGTGGCGCGCGCCCTGGCCCTGATCCAGGAGGCGACGCCTCATCGGCAGGCGGTTCATCCCGACGCCAACATTGAGCTGGAGCTGGGCTTCGACTCGATGGAGCGGGTGGAGCTGCTCACGCAACTCGAGCAGGAGTTCGGCGCCGATGTGCCTGATGAAGCCGCGGCCCGCATCTACACGGTGAGGGAGTTGGTGGAGGCCGTCCGGCCTCACGCGGAAGCCCCGGCCCGCATCGAAGGCACGCGCACTCCAGCCTGGTACGAGCTGCTGCGCGCGCCGATGAACGACCCCGATGTCGAGCGGCTGCTCGCGCCGCGCCCGGTGGCGACGCTCTTCATCTTCGCCGTCATGAAGTTCCTTTATCTGGTGATGAAGGTGTTCTTCCTTTTCCGCGTGAGCGGGCGCGAGCACCTGCCGCGCTCCGGGCCTTTCCTGCTGTGCCCCAACCACCAGAGTTACCTGGATCCGTTCTTCCTGGTCGCTGCGCTGCCGTACCGAATCTTCCGCCGGATATTCTTCGTCGGCGCCAGTGAATACTTCGCCACGCCGGTGATGCGCTGGGTGGCGCGGATGTTCAACCTGGTACCCGTGGACCCGGACACCAACCTGGTGCGCGCCATGCAGGCCGGGGCGTTCGGGCTGCGCCAGGGCAAGGTGCTCATTCTTTTTCCGGAAGGCGAGCGCAGCGTTGACGGAACGGTGCGGAAGTTCAAGAAGGGCGCTTCGATTCTCTCCCAACATCTCCAGGTGCCGATCGTGCCGGTGGCGCTCGATGGCCTCCACGACGTTTGGCCGCGGGGAAAGAACCCCCAAGGGCTGGCGCGCGTCTCGCTGCGGTTCGGGGAAGCGATACCGCCGCCTCCGGCGACGGCCACGGGACAGGCCGCGGATGCGGAGACAACCTACGCAGTCGTGGCGGAGAAACTTCGTGCTCAGGTGGATGAAATGTGGCACGAGCTGAACCAGCAGCGGAGGGCCTGAGTCCGCTCAGCGCTTTTTCAACCGCGTCACCTGCGCCGCCAAAAGCTTGGTGGCTTCCTCGAGGCGCTGGCGCTTCTTCCAGAAGCTGCCCCAGAGGTCGCCCTTCTTCTCCAACCGCGCGCCCATCGTTTTGATGGTGAACTGTTCGGCGCGCAGCGTGGAGCGAAGCTCCTCGGGAGTGACCGGCGCCGAGACCGGCGCGTGGGGAAAAGCGCGGGCGCAATAGGACGCGGCCAGCGGCTTGCCGGCGGCGTTCTGGAAGACATCCACGTAGACCTTCCCCTTGGCGCGCTTCTCCACGCTACGCTCCTGCGTGACGCGCTCAGGCTCGTCGGCGGCCACCAGCCGGGCGACGATTTCCGCGAACGTCCGCACCTGCTCGTAGGTGTAGATTCGCTCCAGCGGAATGTAGAGGTGAATGCCCGTGGCGCCGGATGTTTTGATGAAGGGTCGCAAGCCGAGGGCGTCCAGGCGCGCGTGCACGGTGCGGGCGACGGCGACCGTGGTGGAGTAGGGCGTGCCGTCGGTGGGATCGAGGTCGAAAATGACCCAGTCGGGCTGGTCGAGCGCATCTGTGCGGCTGGCCCAGGGGTTGTGGTCGATGCAGCCCAGATTGACCAGATAGAGCAGGGAAGCGACGTCGTTGGCCAGGAAGTAACGGATCACACTCTTGCGACCTTCCGACGGTACGGAGACGGTCTGCATCCAGTCGGGGTGCGACTCGCCGGCTTCCTTTTGGAAGAACGATTCGCCCTCGATGCCCTCGGGGTAGCGTCGGAGCACGAGCGGGCGGTCGCGCAAGTAGTCAAGCACAAGCTCAGCATTGCGGTAGTAGTAGGCGAGCAGATGGCGCTTCGTGTAGCGCGACTCGGGGTAGTAGATCTTGTTCAGGTGCGTCAGGCGGACCTGCTTGCCGTCAAGCTCGAGGTGGACGTTCTCCGCCTTGCCGTCGGTGAGCTCGCGCTCGATTTCGGCCGGCTTGCGCAACACCTTCCCGGCCACCGCGGAGGCGACGACCACAGCAGGCTTCGGCCGCGGAGCTTCGGCTTCAAACTGGCAATCCTCCGGGCCGATGTCGGAACGAAAGCCAAGGAAGGCGGGTTGGCGCAGGCGCGTCTCCTGCGTCCAGCCGGCGAAGTGGACGCGAGCCACCAGCGTCGGCTTGACCCAGTAGGATTTCTCCTTGGTCTCGGGGGTTTCGCCGAACGGGCAGGTCTTAGTAGCCAGCTTCTTGAGCTGTGCCAGGATGTCCTTCAAGCTTTTGGCGGTAAAACCGGTGCCGACGCTGCCGATGAAGCGCAGCTTGCCGTCTGCGTAGAGGCCGAGTAGGAGCGCGCCGAAGTGCTCGCGGCTGGCGCGCGGATCAGTCCAGCCGCCGACCACAGCGTCAATCTCTTCGCGCACCTTGAACTTCGCCCAGTAGGGGCTGCGGCGGCTGACGTAGGGGCTGCGGGCGTGCTTGGCGAGAATACCTTCCAGGTTCTGCTCGCGCGCCAACTCGAACAATTCCTTGCCGTGCTCGGCCTGATGGTCGGAGTAACGAAAGGGATCAATCGGGTTGAGAATCTGCCGCAGCAGCCGCTTGCGCTCGACCAGCGGCGACTGGCGCAGGTCGAAGCCGTCGCAGTAGAGGAGGTCGAAGAGGTAATAGGTGACGGGCACCTGCTGTTGAAGCCGCGCGGGCGGGCGGCTGACGTGCATGCGCTGCTGCAGCAACTCGAAGTCGCCGCGGCCGCGCTCATCGAGCGCAACGACCTCTCCATCGAGGATGGCCTGCGAAGCGTCCAGGTGCGCCGGCAACGGGCCGAGCTCGGGGTACTGGTCGGTGATGTCGAGGCCGGTGCGCGAGCGCATCGTCAGCTTGCCGTTCTTGATCCACGACATCGCGCGCACGCCGTCCCATTTGATTTCGAATACCCAATCGGGGTCGGAGAACGGCTTGTCCACCAGGGTGGCAGCCATCGGCTGCAGCTCGGCCGGCATCGCAGCCTTGCGCGCGCCTTCGAGCTCCCCCGGCGACGGGCGATGCGCCGCCGGCAGGCCTTCAGCGATTTCTGTGAGCGTGCGGCCGGTGAGCGCGGAGCCGTCGTGGTCTTCAATGTCCCATTTGGGATCGACAGCGGCGTCTTTGTGCTTGATCATCAACCACTCGTTGCCTTTTTCGTTGCGCTTAAGCTTGACGAGCACAAAGCCGCCGCGCAGCTTGCGCCCGCGGAGAATGAACTTGAGCTCGCCGCGTGCCAGTTGTTGAGCGGCGCTGAGGTCGCCTTCCATTTCATACGTGCCCGTATCCCAAACCATCACGCTGCCGGCGCCGTACTGACCCGCAGGGATGGTGCCCTCAAAACCGCCGTAGTCGAGCGGGTGATCTTCGGTCTGGACGGCGAGGCGCTTGTCGGCGGGATTGAGCGAAGGGCCCTTAGGGACGGCCCAGGAGACCAGCGCGCCGTTGATTTCAAGACGGAAGTCGTAGTGCAGGCGGCGGGCAGCGTGCTTTTGGACGACAAAGCGGTTGCCGCCGGCGCTGGGCTTGCCGCTGGCCGGCTCCGGCGTTTTTTCGAAGCGCCGCTTGTGGCGATATTCGTCGAGTTGCGGCATCTAATAATTGTACCTTGCGGGAGGCCCCGGGTGCGGGGCAAGGAGTGACTTCGGCTGCGACTTGCAATTGGCCGTAGATTTCCTGTAAACTTCCGCAGTTTTTGGCACTTCGCCAAGCAAGGGCAAGCCCCGCTGAGGCGGGGGAGGGGAGTTCCCGCGATGGCTGCAACGGTGTGGAAGGGGCATCTGACCTTCGGACTCATCTCGATTCCCATCCGTCTGTTCTCCGCCGCACGCAGCGAGCGGATGAGCTTCAACCAGCTCCACAAGGAATGCCATTCGCGCATCAAGCAGCCGACCTGGTGCCCGACCTGCGAGCGCATGGTGGAGCGCGCGGAGATCGTCAAGGGGCACGAGTACGAAAAAGACAAGTACGTGCTGGTGGAGGACGAAGAGCTGGAGCGGGTGGCGCCTCCTTCGGCGCGGACAATGGAAATCCTGGAATTCGTGCGGCTGGCAGAGATCGACCCGCTGTTTCTCGACGCTTCCTACTACGCAGTAGCGGAAGACGCGGGGCGCAAAGCCTACCAGTTGCTGGTCAAAACGATGGAGGAGTCGGGCTACGCCGCCATCGCGAAGGCGTGGATGCACCAGCGTGAATACACGGTGATTGTGCGGCCGCACGACAACGGGTTGACGATGCACACGATGTACTACGTCAATGAACTCCGCCAGGTGGCGGAGTACGGGCAGCCGGCGGGGATCGAGGTTAAGCCGCAGGAGGTCAAGCTGGCGCAGCAACTGGTGGAGAGCCTGGCGGCGGAGTGGGATCCGAAAAAGTACCACGATGAATATCAGGCGCGGCTGAAGGGGCTGATCGAGGCCAAGCTCGCGGGCAAGGAAGTGACCGAAACGCCGCAGCCGCAACTGGCGCCGGTGATCGACCTGATGGAAGCGCTGAAGAAGAGCCTGGCCGAGCGCCAGGCGAGCACACCGCGCAAGCCTCCCGTACGCGCCGTGGGCGGCGAGGTGGAGGAAGCGCAGGCCGTCGCCGCTGCTGTTCCGCAGAAGAAAGCGCGCCGGGGCGCGCGCTAAGCTCCCGACAATCAGGATTCAAGCAGACGCCGGGCGTGGGCCGGGGCCTTGCCGGCGTCTTCGTGTTTGAGAAAGGCGTAGACGTCTACGCCCTGGCCGACCCAATGGTCGAACCGTTCCTTCCAGGCGTGAAGCTGCTTGGGCGTGTAGCTCTCGCGGCGCAGGCGCGCATAGACGAAATCAGCGGTGAGGACGTCGGGCGGGGTGTCTTCTTCTGTTTCCGCAAGGCAGAGAGCAACGCTGTGGCGGCGCAGGAGGTTGTAGGTGTCATCCGTGTACCAAGTCGCGTGCCGGAACTCGCAGGCGAAGCGGAACGCCGGAGGACGCAGGGCCAGAAACTCATCGAGCAGCGGCAGGTCGGCGCGGAAGTTGGGCGGAAGCTGAACCAGGATGGGGCCGAGCCGGCCTTCGTTGGCGAGCAGAGAGCCCGCCTCGAGGAAGCGCTTCAGCGTGACCTCAGCGCCGCGCAGCCGCTGGATGTGGGTGATCTGCTGATTGACCTTGAGCGCGAACTGGAAGCTGGCGGGAACTTGAGCGGCCCAACCGGTGAGCAGCCGTTCGGTAGGCATGCGGTAGAAGGTGTTGTTGATCTCGACGGTGGGGAAGTGCTGCGCGTAGAAGCCGAGCATTTCCTTGTCGGGGAGTTTTTCCGGATAGAACGGCCCCTTCCACGGCTTGTAGGCGTAGCCGGAGGTGCCGACGCGCAGGGCGGCCTTAGTCCCAGATGTCATTCGCTTCGAGGGCTTCGATGCCCCAGTCGCAGTAGGGGACGCCGGGCGGGTTGGTGATTTGCGCGATGACGCGGAAGGTAGCTTCCTTGTTGTTGCGCAGGTTGGTGACGTGGACGACGTCGTCGGGCACCAGCATGTACTTGGTGCGGATTTGAGCGCCGTGGCGGGATATCCGCACGCAAACGCATTTCTCGGTGAACTCGCGGCCTTTGAGCGTGGTGCCGAAGACGCGGATGGGTAATGCGATCTCACGGCGCGGGCTGCGCCGCATCTTTTTGGCGGGTGCTTTCTTCGCCTCAGCCATGGGAGTCTCTCCTTGGGCAGGCGCCCATGATTCTAGCGCAAAGGGCCGGGTGTTTCGCAAGTTGGGATGGTGGCGCGGTTGCCAGTTTGAAGGGGTGTCGTGTATTATTGATGCGCGGGGTAGTGGAGTCTGGTACCACGTTGGGCTCATAACCCAAAGGTCGCTGGTTCAAATCCAGCCCCCGCAACCAAAAAATCGTTGCCTTCAATCACTTCCGCGAACCCTGCAACCATCCGAATTGACAACATAAGGCCGACAGGCTTGCTGGTGGTAAATCGGCACACAACGCTGATTTGCCGCATCGGAGGCCCTTTCTGCAGGTTGCCGGGCATCTCCTGGGACAAGGTCCAGTTGCTCCGCTCGCGATATCGATAGGGGATGTTGCAGCCATCGGTGTGTGAGTCGGC
>JAXIPK010000046.1:0-2302 GCA_045402975.1 Acidobacteriota bacterium | reverse complement strand
TCGTAGATAAACGTTCCGGGCTTTGCAACCCAGTCATGCTCAAGGTATCGCCAGTGGCCACGCATCGTGTAGCCTTGAACCGTGCCAACGTGGTAATGGATCCCCAGCATGGCACCGGGGAGGCCTTTCAGAACGACGCTGAATCCTCCAGACGTGACGTTAAAGTAGCAAGGCTGGAACCAGACACCATTCGCGTAAGGAACCCAGAGGCGGTCATCCTCCAGGTTGGTGTTGGCAATGAAGTGTTCGCGGCTCCTTCGATTTGGATCGAGGCCGTCGCTGAAACTCTTGAAGGCAGTGATCGGCACATGTCCTCCTTATGCCCAATTGCTTGAAAAGTTTGATGGGCGGCATCCCGACGAGTCGGGACTGCGGTAAATGGTGGACGGCACCGGGATCGAACCGGCAACCTCCGCGTTGCGAACGCGGCGCTCTCCCAATTGAGCTAGCCGCCCACCGAAGCAATCATCCTGTGGACGGCATCCCGACCCGTCGGGACAACCTCCCCGATGCAATCGGGCGCTCTCCCAATTGAGCTAGCCGCCCACTCAAGAAGCTATTCTAACACGCAGCAGTTAGCCTCGGAGCCGGCCGGCGGCTGCCGCCAACGCAGGCTCTGCCTGATTTCTGTCGGGGACGGCGCCCTGGGCGAAGTCGCGGCTGCCGCCGCCCTTGCCGCCGTGCTGCTGCAAGACTTCGCGCAGAAGCGCGTTCATGTCCGAGCCTAAGCCGCGCGTCTGCGCCAGGACGAGCGCAGCCGGCTGCAAGCGGTTGGCCAGTGCAACCTGCACGCCGGGCTCCTTCACCAGCCGCGCCGCCAACAGGCGAAGGTAGCCAGAGTCGGCCTCGGGCAGCAGCCGGCTTATCAGTCGGCGCTCGCCAAGAGGTTCAGCCTCTACCAGCAGAGCGCGGGCTTCGTACTCGGCCAGTTGCTCGAGCAGGTGCTGCCGCTGGCGCTCGGCGGCGCGCCGCTCGTCGAACTGCTTGCGAATGACGTTGGGGAGCTCGCTTGGACCGGTGGTGAGCAGACGGGCGGCTTCGCTCAGGCTGCTGTAGTCGGCGCGCGCGGTGCGAACCGCCCGGCCGCCGCAGACGAACTCGATGCGCACGCCCTGCTTCACCTTCTCCACACCGCGGCAAAGAATCAGACCAATCTGCCCGGTGCGGGCCACGTGGGTGCCGCCACAGGGGCAGCGGTCGAAACCTTCAATCTCGATGACGCGAACTTCGCCCGGCTGGTCGGGCGGGCGCCGCAACCCGGCCTGAGCCAGCTCGGTTTCGGTTGGGAAGCGAATGTGCACGGGGTGGTCTTCGAAAATTATCTGGTTGGCCAAGTCTTCGGCGGCATCGGCCTGGCGACGGCCGAGAGAAGGAGTGGCGAGGTCAATGGTGCAGAGGTCGCGGCCGAGGTGGAACGACACGGTAGGAAACTTGAAGAGGCTGACGAAAGCGGCGGAGAGCAGGTGCTGGCCGGTGTGCTGCTGCATGTGGTCGAAGCGGCGCGTCCAGTCAATCACGCCGCGGACGCGCTCGGAGGCCGGGGCGCGCTCGAGGAGGTGAACGATTTCCCCGCCCTCGTCGAGCACGTCCTCGACGGGAATGGAGTCGAGGGTGCCGAGGTCGTTGGGCTGGCCGCCGGAGGTGGGATAGAAAGCAGTCTGGTTGAGCCAGACGCGCGCTCGGCCGGCATCGGCCGGCTCTGCGCGGACGACGCGGGCCTCAAACTCGCGCAGAAAACAATCGCGGTAGTAGAGCCGTTCGGTCAAGGCTGCGAGGCCAGCGCCTTCTCGAGCACGTCGAGGTATTTCAAGCCGCTGCCGGTGTTGAAGAGCACGATGGAATCGTCGTGCTGCAGGTTGCCGCGCTCAAACAGATGAGGCAGAGCGGCGAGCGTGGCGGCGCCTTCGGGACAGGCGAGGATACCCTCGGTGCGCGCGAGGCGGCGCAGGGCGGCCAGAATCTCATCGTCGCTGACGGCGACCGCGGCGCCGTGGCTGCGATGGACAGCGTCGAGCACGATGAAGTCGCCCAGCGCTTTGGGAACGCGGAGGCCAGCGGCGATGGTCTGCGCATTCGGCCAGGCTTCGGAGACGTCTTTCCGGGCGTCAAAGGCTTTGACAATCGGCGCGCAGCCGCTGGCCTGCACGACGATCATCTTGGGGCGCTCGGCCCCGATCCATCCCAGCGCCTCCATCTCTTCAAAGGCCTTCCACATTCCGATGAGGCCGACGCCGCCCCCGGTGGGGTAAAGGATGGCGCCGGGCAGGCGTCCGCCGAGCTGCTCGAAGAGCTCGTAGCCGAG
>JAXIPK010000275.1:0-4218 GCA_045402975.1 Acidobacteriota bacterium | reverse complement strand
CCGGAAGAGCGCCTGCGCAACCCGCGGGCGATGGTGGAAATCGGCTACCGCGAAGAGGAAGCGCGCGCCGAAGCCGGCCGTTGCCTCGACTGCGGCATCAACACCATCTTCGATGGCGAGCGCTGCATCCTCTGCGGCGGCTGCGTGGACGTCTGCCCCACGGTGTGCCTGAAGCTGGTGTCGCTCGATCGTATCGAGTCGTCCTCGGCGCTCGACGCTGCCGCCCGTGAGCTGCTCGGCGAGAGCCGAGGCGACGCCACCGCCATCCTCAAGGACGAGGACCGCTGCATCCGGTGCGGGTTGTGTGCCGAGCGCTGCCCCACCCAGGCCATCACGATGGAAAGATTCCTGTTCAGCAAGGAGTGGACGCCATGTCCGACGTCAACCAATCCAGCGGCTCACGCCTAGACCCGCCGCGCGTCAGCCGGCGGAGCTTTTTGAGCCTGGCTTCACTGGGGAGCTTTTTCGCTGCCATCGGCGTGGCCGCAGCCGGCGTATTGCGTTTGCCGTCTCCCACCGTGTTGCCTGGCCCGGCGCGTCGCTACAAGATCGGACACCTGGAGGAATTCCCGGTGGGGAGCGAGAAGCTTTTCGCCAAGGAAAACGTTTTCGTGTTTCGCGATGCGGAGGGAGTTTATGCCATGTCGGCTGTGTGCACCCATCTGGGTTGCACGGTGGCGCGCTCGCCGGAAGGTTTTGCCTGTCCGTGCCACGGCTCGCGCTTTGGCGCCAACGGCGCAGTGCTGGGTGGGCCGGCGCCGCGGGCGCTGCCGCAATTGGAAGTGACCCGCGCCGCCGACGGCCAGTTGGTGGTGCTGGCGGACAACGAGGTCCCCGCCGGCACGCGGTTCCGCGCCTAGGAGCGAGTAATGGCTGCCCCGACTCTGCCGCAACCGGTTGAAAGCGCCGCGAAGGAGTTTGCGCGCAACCTCCGGCAGCTGCCCCAAACCTTCAAGGACGCCTGGCTGCGGCTGGGCAAAGTACCGGAGTCGGAGCGGGAGGAATCGCAAGCCACCTTTCACAATTTCTTTCTTCACATCCATAGCGTGCGTGTCCATGTGCGCACCCTGGCGCCCACCCTGACGCTGGGGCTGGGACTGACTGCCACCGCCAGCTTCCTGCTGCTCTGCATCACGGGCGTGCTGCTGATGGTTTATTACAAGCCTTCCACCGAGCTGGCCTATCAATCGATGAAGGACATCCACTTCACCGTGGCCACCGGCCGCTTCATCCGCAACATCCATCGCTGGAGCGCGCACGTGATGGTGGCCGCTGTCTTCCTCCACATGGCCCGCGTGTTCTACACCGCCAGCTACAAGAAGCCGCGCGAGTTCAACTGGCTGATCGGCCTGGGGCTACTGGTCACCACGCTGGGGCTGAGCTTCACCGGCTACCTGCTGCCCTGGGACCAACTCGCCTACTGGGCCATCACCATCGGCTCCAACATCGCCAGCTCGCCGCGCGAGCTCACCGACGCCATCGGCATCACCTCCTGGTTCGACCCGGGAGGTTTCCAGCGGCGCTTGCTTCTCGGCGCCAACTATGTGGGCGAGGACGCCCTGATACGGTTCTACATCCTGCACGTGTTCGTCCTGCCCGTGGTTCTGGTCATTCTGGTCAGCGTGCACTTCTGGCGCATCCGCAAGGACGGCGGGCTGGCGCGACCCGAAGAAGCGCCGGGCGGTTTGGCGGAGTGGGGCGGGCAGATGCGCCGCGTGTTCGAGCCGCTGCCCAGCAAGACCTACGGCTTGATGGCCCTGGTGCGAGGTCGCCGACCGCCCGTCAACCGCGGCCCGGAAAACACGGTGATGAGCTGGCCGCACCTGTTTTGGGCCGAGATGGCCGTGTTCATGGTGACGGTGGCGCTTACCCTGGGCCTCTCGCTGTTCCTGGACGCGCCGCTCAAGGAGCTGGCCAATCCGGCTGTACCGGAAAACCCCGCCAAGGCGCCATGGTACTTCCTGGGGATTCAGGAGCTGGTTTCCTATTCCGCCTTCACCGGTGGTTTGATGATCCCTCTGGTGGCCTTGCTGGGATTGGGTCTGATTCCGTTCCTCGACCGGCGGCCGGGCGGCGAAGGCGTGTGGTTCGGCACACCGGGCGAGCGGCAGACGGCCTGGTCCTCGGCCGTTTTCGCGCTGGCGACCTCGGTCGGCATGCTGGCCTTGACGATCAACTTCGGCTGGCTGCGCAACTGGTTCCCGCAAATCCATCAGCTTTGGATTCTGCTAATCAACCCGGGCTCGCTGCTGGTCCTGCTCTACGCCGGGTGGTCGCTCTGGGTCTTGAGGCGGCACAACTCGGTGCGCCTGGCCGCGGTGGCCTTGTTCACCTGTTTCCTGGTGGGGTTCACGGTGCTCACCTATTTCGCCACGGTGCATCGCGGCCCCAACTGGAAGTTCTATTGGTGGCCGTCGCAATGGCCGATCCACTAGGAGTGCGTGGACGATGAAGGATCCCTCGCGCCGCTATCGCTGGCTTCTGCTGGTCAGCAGCCTGGTGACGCTGGTGTTGCTGCTGGCCGCCGCGGTTCGCGAGAATTACCTTTCGCATTGGCTGATTGTGCAGCGCCACTACCGCTCGCTCCTGGAAAAGAAGGCGACCGACGAGCGCGGCAAGGAGCTCCACCGCAATTTTCAAATCGAGCTGCGGCAGGTCAGCCTGCCCGGACTGAAGACGGTGGACCGCTGCGTGACTTGCCACGTCGGCATCGACGACCCGCGCATGACCGACGTGCCGCAGCCCTACCGCGTGCATCCCGGCGATGTCCTTCAGACCCATCCCGTCGATCGCTTCGGCTGCACCGTCTGCCATCAGGGCCAGGGGCCGGCCACCAATTTTCGCGATGCCAAGGCCGACGATGCCTACTGGGATTATCCGCTCCTCACCGCCGAGCTTACGCAATCGTCCTGTCTCTCCTGCCACGATCCGGCGCGCCTGCCCGCCGACCAGGTACCGCTCCTGCTGGCGGGAATGAAACTCTACGAAGAGAAGAGCTGCGGCTCCTGCCACCGGTTGAACGGCCGCGGCGGGACGTTGGGCCCGGCGCTGGATGATGAGGGCAGCAAGACCCGCCACACTTTGACCATGGTCAACCTGAAACCGCCTCACACCACCTGGCGCTGGCACCAGGCCCACTTCAGCGACCCGGGCGGCGTCGTGGACGGAAGCCAGATGAAAAACCCCACGGTGACCGAGCGCGAAGCTCTGGCGCTCACCGTCTACATGCTGGGGCTGCGCCAGCGCGACGTCCCGGAGAGCTACTTGGCCCCCGACAAGATTGAGCAGAAGTATCGCGCCTTGCATCCGGCGCCGCTGGCCGGCGAGCAGCTCTACCGGCAGTACTGCTTCGCCTGCCACGGCAACGGCATGTACGGGCGCTGGGACAAGACGTTCAACCGATTCATTCCTGCCCTTCGAGGCGCGTCGCTGGTGGCGACCGCCACGCCCGACTACTGGGAGGCGAACATCGCCCAGGGCCGCCCGGGGACCCAGATGCCGGGATGGGGGTCGCAAGCGGGAGGGTTGCAGGCCGCGGAAATCTCCGCGCTCGTCGACTATCTCCGAGCCGGCGCACCGTCGCGCTCAGTTTTGGAGCCAGCCCCCGCGAGGGGCGACAGCGGTCGCGGCCTGAAGTTGTTCGCCCAGAACTGCGCCGGATGTCACGGCATTGGCGGCCGCGGCGGGTTCGCACCCGAGCTGGCCAACCCAACGTTTCAGCAGGCGGCGACGGACGAGTTCATCGCCACCACCATCCGCCGCGGACGCCAGGGAACTGCCATGCCGGCCTTCCAGCGCCCCGGCGTTTCCGGTCTGACCGATGCCGAGCTGGCCGACCTGCTGGCCTACGTTCGGTCTTTGGGCGGAGCGACGGGCCAACGGGCGGCGGCTTCGCAGTCCGATCGCAAGCAGGGAGGCAGCTCGCCATGAGCGACATTCAGGAACAGAAGAACCGCACCTGGTCGCGTCGCAGCTTTATTGGCGCCGCCGCGGCCGGCGCCGCTGCTCTCTGGCTGCCCGGCTGCCAGCGCAGCGAAAAGCCGGCGCTCTCCACTCTTATGGGCAGCTTCGATCCCCTGCGGCAGTATCCCTATCGGGGCTGGGAAGACTTCTATCGGAAGATCTGGACCTGGGACAAAGTCGTCCGCTCCACTCATTCGGCCAACTGCACCGGCTCCTGCTCGTGGAACGTCTATGTGCGCAACGGCGTGATGGTGC
>JAXIPK010000213.1:0-3060 GCA_045402975.1 Acidobacteriota bacterium | reverse complement strand
AAGACCGACGCCGCGGAAGGGAAGAAGAAGGTCGCCGTCATCGGCTGCATGGCGCAGCTCGAAGGCGAGAGAATCTTCGAGGCCGCGCCTTTCGTCAGCCTAGTGGCCGGCTCGGCCAGCTACCGGCGGCTGCCGGAGATGCTGGTGCAGCTCGAAGGCGGCGCCCGACGCGTCACCGGGCTCGACTACGACGACGAAACCTTCGAGACCGAAATCACCCGTCGCTCCAACCCCTATCGCGCTTACATCACCATCATTGAGGGCTGCGACAAGCACTGCACCTTCTGCGTCGTGCCCACCACGCGCGGGCCGGAGCGCAGCCGGACAAGCGAGTCGATTCTGGAAGAAGCGCGGCGGCTGGCCGATGAAGGCTACACCGAGATTCAACTCCTGGGCCAGACGGTCAATTCCTACCGCGACCCCGGGCCGCGTCACCGAAGTTTTGCCGAGCTCCTGGGCGCCGTCGCGGCGGTTGACGGCGTGCGCCGCGTCCGCTTCGCCACCTCGCACCCGCGCGACTTCACCCCCGACATCGTCGCGGCCATTGACTCGACCCCGGCGCTCTGCAACCACGTCCATCTGCCGGTGCAGTCCGGCTCTTCGGACGTCCTGCGGCGGATGAACCGCACCTACACCCGCGAGCAGTATCTGGAGAAAATCGCATTGATTCGTGGCGCGCGCCATGCTATTAGCATTACGACGGATATTATTGTGGGCTTCCCGGGCGAGACCCCGAGCGAGTTTGAAGAGACCTTGACCCTTCTCGACGCGGCCCAGTACGACGGCACTTTCACCTTTCTCTATTCTCCCCGACCCAAGACGCCGGCGATGAACTATCCTAACCACGTGGCCGAGGAAGAGAAGGTCCGCCGGTTGCAGGCGCTGCAGGCGCGCCAACGAGAGATCCAGCAGGTACGCAACGATACTCTGGTGGGACGGGAAGTCGAAGTCCTGATCGAAAACCAGAACGAGCGCCTGGGACAGTGGGTGGGGCGGACGACCTCGAACAAAGTCGTCAACTTCGCGAGCGCCGGCGAAGAGCTGGGCGGCTACGCGCGCGTGCTCATCACCCGCGCCGGCCCCAACAGTCTGGTGGGAGTGAAGGCCGAAGAGGGAAGGGCGTGATGGAAATCGAAATGAGAATCCGCGGGTTGATGATGGACCCGGTGACCAACATGCCCATCGTCATTCTCAAGGACAACAACAGCGATTCCATCCTGCCCATCTGGGTGGGCGTCTACGAAGCCAACGCCATCGCCCTGGAAATGGAAAAAGTGCAGACGCCGCGGCCGATGACCCACGACCTCATCAAGAACGTGCTGACCGGTCTGAGCGTGACGGTGAAGAAAATCGTCGTCACCGAGCTCAAGGACGACACTTTCTACGCGCTCATCTGGCTGGAGCGCAACGGCTCCACCATCACCATCGACTCGCGCCCCAGCGACGCCCTGGCCCTGGCGCTGCGCACCGATGCGCCGATTTTCGTCGATGAAGAAGTTCTGAAGTCGTCCAAACTTTCCAGCGCCATCTCTGATAAAGTCGGCAGCGAAGAGCTGCGAAAGTGGTTGGAGAATCTGGGCGAAGAGGACTTGGGCAAGTACAAGATGTAAGGTACAATCGGTCGGCAACGGAGCCAGGAGCGCGGCTTGGCGACGATTATTGCTGTAACCAACCAGAAGGGTGGAGTCGGCAAGACCACCACTGCCCTCAATCTCGCCGCCGCTCTCTCCCAGCGCGGCAAGCGAACACTTCTCATCGACACCGACCCGCAGGGCAACTGCAGTGTCTCCTACCTCAACCCGGGCGACATTCAGGAATCGCTCTACGACGTGCTCTCCGACCACCGCACGCCGCTGGAAGCCATCATCCGCCCCACCAACACGCCCAACCTCTCGCTCATCCCTTCGCGGATTTCCCTCGCCAAGCTGGAGCAGGTTCTGGTCGGCCAGTTCGATGCTCCCTATCGGCTCAAGGACGCGCTGCAGCAGGTGCGCTCCAACTTCGACTTCATCATCATCGATACGCCGCCGGCGCTCGGCATCCTGACCGTGAACGCGCTGGTCGCCGCCACGCACCTGCTGATTCCCATCCAGGCCACCTACTTCGCGCTGGAGGGCACCGACGATTTGCTCGAAACCCTGGAGCGCATCCGCTCCCGCCCCAACCCCGACCTGCAACTGCTGGGCGTAGTCGTCACCATGTACGACCCGCGCACCAACATCGCCCGCGACTGCTACAACCAGATCAAAGGCGTCTTCGGCGACAAGATGATGAAGACGCAAATCAGCCGCAGCGTGCGCCTGGAAGAAAGTCCGGCCTACAAGGAGTCCATCTTGACCTTCGCGCCCAAGTCGCCGGGCGCGCAGGAGTTTCTCAAACTCTCGCGCGAGGTGCTCGAACGTGTCGAAGCGAACCGGCTTGCCCCCCACCGTTAGGATGCGCCACGATTTTCACTACGTGGAGAGCATCAACGCGCTCACCGGCGCGGCCATCGGCAAGATGATTCCGCTGGAGCGCATCCGGCCCAACCCCAACCAGCCCCGCAAGGAGCTGGGCGACCTGGGCGAGCTGACGCTTTCCATCCGCCAGAAAGGCGTGCTGGAGCCGCTGCTGGTGCGCTTCGACGCCGAAGACGACATGTACACCATCATCAGCGGCGAGCGCCGCTTCCACGCCTCCAAGGCCGCCGGGCTGATGGAGGTGCCGTGCATCGAGCGCGACGCCGACGCCGCCGAGATGCTGGAGCTGGCCCTCATCGAAAACCTGCAGCGCAAAGACCTGAACCCGTTCGAAGAGGCGGAAGGACTGTGGGCGCTGGCCGAGCAGTTCGACTACACCCACGAAGAGATCGCGAGGCGCATCGCCAAGTCGCGCGCCACCGTCACCGAGACGCTGGCCCTGCGCGCCATCCCGCCGGCCGTGCGCCAGAAGTGCGAAGAGAAGGGAATCTTCTCCAACTCGCTTCTGCTGCAGGTAGCGCGCGAGCCCAACGAGAAAATGATGCTTCACCTGGTGGAGAAGTTCGCCGCCGGCATGAGCCGCGAGGAAGCGCGCTCGGAG
>JAXIPK010000338.1:0-9025 GCA_045402975.1 Acidobacteriota bacterium | reverse complement strand
GGCGACTTTCTTCAGAAGCTCCTTGATGGCTTCGGCGCCCATGCCGGCGCGGAAGGTGTTGCCGTACTCTTCGCGCGCCTTGCGGAACTCCTCTTCGTTCAGCAGCTCGCGCTCCTTCAGCTTGGCGTCGCCCGGGTCGATAACGACGTAGGATTCGAAATAGAGGATGCGCTCCAGGTCGCGCATGGAGATGTCGAGCAACTGGCCGATGCGCGAGGGCACGCCCTTGAAGAACCACACGTGGCTGACCGGGGCGGCCAACTCGATGTGGCCCAGCCGCTCGCGGCGCACCTTGGAGAGCGTGACTTCCACGCCGCACTTGTCGCAGATCACGCCCCGGTGCTTCATGCGCTTGTACTTGCCGCACAAGCACTCCCAGTCCGTCACCGGGCCGAAGATGCGGGCGCAGAACAGGCCGTCGCGCTCCGGCTTGAAGGTGCGGTAGTTGATGGTCTCCGGCTTGGTCACTTCGCCGTGCGACCAGGAACGGATTTTCTCCGGCGACGCCAGGCTGATGCGGATGGCGTCGAAATCGGCGATCAACGGGGCTCGATCATACGGGCTGCTTCGGAACAAGGTGGTCTCCTCCGCGCGCTACTCTTGAACTCTCAACTCTTCGAACTCCAACTTCTCGATCCTCAACTCTTTTCGGTCTGCTTCTGCTTCTTGATCAACTCCACGTCCAGGCACAACGCCTGCAGCTCGCGAATCAGGACGTTGAACGACTCCGGCACGCCCGGCTCGATGGCCGGCTCGCCCTTGACGATGGCCTCGTAAATCTTGGCCCGGCCATAGATGTCGTCCGACTTGGCGGTGAGCAGCTCCTGCAGCGTGTAGGCGGCGCCGTACGCCTCCAGCGCCCACACTTCCATTTCGCCCAGCCGCTGGCCGCCGAACTGCGCCTTGCCGCCCAACGGTTGCTGGGTGATGAGCGAATAAGGACCGATGGACCGGGCGTGAATCTTGTCGTCCACCAGGTGCGAGAGCTTCATCATGTAGATGTAGCCCACCGTCACTGTTTGGCCGAACGGGTCGCCGGTCATGCCGTCGTAGAGCTGCACCTTGCCGCTGGTGGGCAGGCCGGCTCGCTCGAGCAGCAGCTTGATTTCTTCTTCGCGGGCCCCGTCGAAGACAGGTGAGGAGACCGGGATGCCTTCGCGCCAGTCTTCGGCCAGCGCCAGCACCGTCTTGTCGTCCATCTCCTCCACCATGGCGTCGACACCCTTGGCGATGGCCGTGCCGCGGAAGAGGTCGTGGAAGTAGCGCCGCACCGCATCGGCCCGCGCCCCGTCGTCCAGCAGGGCGCCGATCTTCCGCCCCAGCTCCTTGCTGGCCCAGCCGAGGTGCGTTTCCAGGATTTGGCCGACGTTCATGCGCGAGGGCACGCCCAGCGGGTTCAGCACCAGGTCCACCGGAGTGCCGTCGGGCAGATAGGGCATGTCTTCTTCGGGGACGATTTTGGCGATGACGCCCTTGTTGCCGTGGCGGCCCGCCATCTTGTCGCCCACCGAGAGCTTGCGCTTCATGGCCACGAAGGCCTTGACCATCTTGATGACGCCCGGCGGCAGCTCGTCGCCCTTGCGCAGCTTGTCCTTCTTTTCCTCGTTGATCTTCTTCAGCACGTCGATCTGCCGCGAGGTCTTCTCCTCGATGTCGTCGATCTTCTCCAGCAGCAGCGGGTCCTTGTCCTTGAGCTTCATGCGCTTCAGGTTGCGGGTGGAGATCTTGGCCAGCACGTCGCGGGTCAGCGCCGTGCCCTTGGTGAGCAGGCGCTTGTTGGTCTTCTCGTCGTGCAGGTCGGCCTGCAGCTCCTGAGCGCCCACCAGCTCTTCCAGGCGCTTCAGGCGCTCGTCCTGGAGGATGGAGATTTGGTCCGTAAGGTTCTGGTCGAGCCGGGCAATCTGGCCGGCCTCGATCTGCTTGTGGCGCTCGTCCTTGTCGGCGCCCTTGCGGGCGAAGACCTTGACGTCCACCACCACGCCTTCGATGCCCGGCGGGCAGTAGAGCGAAGCGTCGCGGACGTCGCCGGCCTTTTCGCCGAAGATGGCCCGCAGCAGCTTCTCTTCCGGGGTGAGCTGGGTTTCGCCCTTGGGCGTAACCTTGCCCACCAGGATGTCGCCCGGCTTCACCGAAGCGCCGATACGGATGATGCCCGCTTCGTCCAGGTTGCGCAGGAAGGTCTCGCCGACGTTGGGAATGTCCCGGGTGATTTCCTCCGGTCCCAGCTTGGTGTCGCGAGCCTCGATTTCGAACTCTTCGATGTGCACCGAGGTGTAGTAGTCCTCTTTCACCAGGCGCTCGCTGACCACGATGGCGTCTTCAAAGTTGTAGCCGCGCCAGGGCACGAAGGCCGCCAGCACGTTGCGCCCCAGAGCCAGCTCGCCCCGCTCGGTGCAGGGCCCGTCGGCCAGCACCGCGCCTTTGTTCACCCGCTGTCCCACGCGCACCACGGGCTTCTGGGTGATGGAGGTGTTCTGGTTCGAGCGCTTGAACTTGGTCAGCGGGTAAAGATCGGCGTGAATGTCGAGCGAGATGGTGCCGACGTCGCGCTCGCCCACGGCGCGCACCAGGATGTGCTCGGAGTCCACCGCTTCCACGATGCCGTCGCGGCGGCAGAGCACCACGGCGCCGGAGTCGTGCGCGGCCACCCGCTCCATGCCGGTGCCCACCAGCGGCGCTTCGGCGCGCAGCAGCGGCACCGCCTGGCGCTGCATGTTGGAGCCCATCAGAGCGCGGTTGGCGTCGTCGTGTTCGAGGAAGGGAATCAGGCTCGCCGCCACGCTCACCAGTTGCTTGGGGCTGACGTCGATGTATTCGACTTCCTCGCGCGACTTCAGCACCGTCGAGCCACCCAGACGCGCGGTGACGATTTCCTGCGTGATGCGCCCGCGAGCGTCGAGCGGCACGTTGGCCTGCGCGATCACGTAGCGGTCTTCCTCGTAGGCCGTCAGATAGAAGCAATAGGCTTCGGTCTCGGACTGGCGCTTGGGCGTGAGCTTTTCGTTCGCCTCCAGCACGCGGTCGAGCTCCAGGTGCTCGCCCACCTTGAATTCGGTGTCGCCGGCGTTGAGAACGGTGACGTAGTCCACCACGCGGCCGCTTTTCACCTTGCGGTAGGGCGACTCGATGAAGCCCAGCTCGTTGATTCGCGCGTAGCAGGAGAGCGAGCTGATGAGGCCGATGTTCGGACCTTCCGGCGTCTCGATGGGGCAGATGCGTCCGTAGTGGCTGGGATGGACGTCGCGCACCTCGAACCCGGCGCGCTCCCGGCTCAACCCGCCCGGGCCCAGCGCCGAGAGCCGCCGCTTGTGCGTGATTTCCGAAAGCGGGTTGGTCTCGTCCATGAACTGAGAAAGCTGGGAGCTGCCGAAGAACTCGCGGATGGCCGCCATCACCGGCTTGGCGTTCACTAGGTCGTGCGGCATGGCGGTGGCGATTTCCTGGTAGACCGACATCTTTTCTTTGATGGCGCGCTCCATGCGCACCAGGCCGATGCGGAACTGGTTCTCGAGCAGCTCGCCCACTGAGCGCACGCGCCGGTTGCCGAGGTGGTCGATGTCGTCCGGGGTGTAGCGGCCCTCCGGGTTCTTGCGCATCTTGAGCAGGTACTTCATCGCTTCGATGAAGTCGCGCGCCTCCAGCGTGCGCTTCTCCAGCGGCGTGTTGAGACCGAGCTTGATGTTGAACTTCAGCCGGCCGACGCGCGAGAAGTCGTACTTGCGCGGATCGAAGAACATTCCCTGGAAGAGCGAGGTCGCGGTCTCCAGGGTGGGCGGGTCGCCCGGGCGCAGCTTGCGGTAGATTTCAATCAACGCCTCCTGCGGGGCGTGCAGGGTGTCCTTCTTCAGCGTGTTCGACAGCACCGGTCCCAGGTCGTCCTTCTCCGTGAAGAATGCTTGGAACTCCTTGATCCCGTGGTCGAGCAGCTGCGACAGCACCTCGGGCGTAATCTCTTGGTTCGCTTCGACCAGCACTTCGCCCGTCTGGGTGTTGATGATGTCGGCGGCGGTGAAGGCGCCTTCGAGGTCGGCGGCGCCGACTTCGACCTCGCTGATCTTGGCTTTGACGATTTCCTTGTACACTTCGGCGGAGATGTTGCGTCCGGCCGACGCGATGAGCTCCTCCGAGCGCTGCCGGCGGATTTCCTTGCTCAGCCGCCGCCCGATCAGGCCTTCCGAGGTCTGCCAGTAGAGCTTCTTGTCTTCGACCGTGATGCGCTCGATGGCGTAGAACGTGCGCAGAATCTCTTCGTTGTTCTTCAGCCCCAGCGCCCGCAGGAAGATCGAGCCCAGCAGCTTCCGCTTGCGGTCGACACGCACGTAGAGGATGTTCTTGGCGTCGTACTCAAACTCCACCCAGGAGCCGCGGTAGGGAATGATCTTGCCCAGATAGTAGGTGCGGTTGTCGGCCACCTCGTAAAAGACGCCCGGGGAGCGGTGCAACTGGCTGACGATGACGCGCTCGGTGCCGTTGATGATGAAGGTGCCGTTGTCGGTCATCAGCGGGACGTCGCCGAAGTAGACCTCCTGCTCCTTGATGTCGCGGATGGACTTGGCGCCGGTGTCGGGGTCCTTCTCATAAATGGTCAGGCGGATGGTGACCCGCAGCGGCGCGGCGTAGGTCATGCCGCGCTCCTGGCACTCGACCACTTCGTAGGCCAGTTGCAGGCTCACCGGGTCGCCGCACTTGTTGCAGATGACGACGGCGTTCTTGTTGGGGGTGCCGCAGCGCTGGCAGATGAGGTCGCCGACGTGCTTGGGGTCAGTGCGCAGGCTGGTCCCGCAGCCCCGGCACGGCGTGCGCAGGTGGTGCAGCCCCTTCAGGTTCCCGCACTTGCACTCCCAGTTGCCGATGGAGTAGTCGACGAAATCCAGCTGCGAGAGCCCGCGGAAATCCTGGATGGGAAATACGGACGTGAACACACCTTGCAAGCCGGCGTCGTCGCGCTCGGCCGGCAGCCGATCCATCTGCAGGAACCGATCGTAGCTGCGCCGCTGCACCTCGATCAGGTTCGGAATCCTGACCGTGGTCTCGATCTTGGAGAAATCCAGCCGCGCTTGCTCTCGCCCGCCAGTATTACTCTTGAAATGCTTCATAGACCCTTTTCTCTCCCTTCAGAGACACCCCTGACCCGCCCCGTGCTCGGGACTGCGCCCGTCTCCGGGCCGCTCAGACCGTTACTTGACTTCGACTTTCGCGCCCGCTTCTTCAAACTTCTTCCGGATAGACTCCGCCTCGTCCTTGTTGACGCCCTCTTTGACCGTCTTGGGAGCGCCGTCCACCAGGTCCTTGGCTTCCTTCAGCCCCAAGCTGGTGACTTCCCGGACCGCCTTGATCACGTTGATCTTGTTCGGCCCCACTTCCTTCAGGACGACGGTGAATTCCGTCTGTTCTTCAGCAGCGGCAGCAGCGCCTGCAGCAGCCCCGGCGCCGGCAGCCACCATCGGTACGGCGGCGGCAGCGGAAACACCGAGCTCCTCCTCCAAGCGCTTCACCAAATCGGCGGCCTGCAGCAGGGTCAGACCCTTGATCTGCTCCACCAGTGTGTCGACATTCGCTTCTTGAGCCACGGAACGTTCCTCCTTCAAGGTAAAGATGATTTCAGCTTGCCTTGAACTTTTCTTCCTTCACGCCCTGGTTGATGACCACCGCCGTCTGGCGCGCCGGAGCGCTCAGCAGCGAGACCAGCCGCTGCGCCGGTGCCTGCAGCAGGAAAAGCAGCTTGGCGAACAACTCCTCACGCGCCGGCAGCGCCGCCAGGCCCTTGATCTCTTCCAGCGAGAGCACCCGCTCTTCCACCACCCCGGCGCGAAAGGTGAAGGCCGGGTTGTCTTTGGCGTACTTGGTCAGAACCTTGGCCAGCGCCACCGGGTCACCCTCGGTGTAGGCGATGGAGTTGATGCCCTTGAGCTTGCCCAGCAGCGGCTCGGCCCGCGTGCCCTGCGCCGCCAGCCGCGCCAGCGTGTTCTTCACCACCTTGTAGCGGCCGCCGACGGCCTGCACGGCCCGGCGCAGCTCGGTGTCCTGCTGCACGGTCAATCCCGCAAACGTGGTCAGCACCACGCTGGAGACGCGGCGCAAATCCTGTTGCAGGTGCTCGAGCTCCTGCTGCTTTTGGCTGCGTTTCTTGGCCACGACCCTCTCCTAGATGTTGGCGTCCACCGAAGCCGGATCGATCAGGATGCCCGGCCCCATGGTGGAGGTCAGAGTAATCTTTTTCATGTAGCGGCCCTTGGCGGCGGGCGGCTTGGCGCGCACCACGGCGCCGATGAGCGCCTTGGCGTTCTCAGCCAGCTTGGGGGCGTCGAAAGAAATCTTGCCTACCGGCGTGTGAATCACCGCGCCCTTGTCGACTCGGAACTCAACCTTGCCCGCCTTCGATTCCTCGATGGCCTTGGCGACGTCGAAAGTCACCGTACCGGTCTTCGGGTTCGGCATCAGGCCCCGCGGGCCCAGCACGCGCCCCAGCTTGCCGACCGACTTCATCATGTCGGGCGTGGCGATGACGGCGTCGAAATCCATCCAGCCGTTCTGAATCTTCTGCACCATGTCCTCGCCGCCCACAAAGTCGGCGCCGGCCGCTTCCGCTTCCTTGACCTTCTCGCCGCCGGCAATCACCGCTACGCGCACGTTCTTGCCCAGCCCATGGGGCAGAACCACGGTGGCGCGCACCATCTGGTCGGCGTGCTTGGGATCAACGCCCAGGTTGATAGCCAGCTCGACCGTTTGGTCAAACTTGGTGAAATGGACTTTCTTCAGCAGCGCCACCGCTTCATCAATGGCGTAGGGGCGCTTCTCCACCTGGGCGCGCGCCTCGCGCATCTTCTTTCCCGCTCGTTCCACCGCTACGCTCACCGTCGTCTCTCCTTTGGTTTCTTACGCCACCACGTCCACGCCCATGCTGCGGGCTGTGCCCTTGACCATCTGCATCGCCGACTTCAGGTCGACGGTGTTGAGGTCAGGCATCTTGGTGCGCGCAATCTCTTCGACTTGTTTCTCGGTAATGCTGCCGACCTTGTTCTTGTTCGGTTCGCCGGAGCCCTTGGCCAGGTTGGCCACCCGCTTGATGAGCACCGCCACCGGCGGCGTCTTGGTGATGAAGGTGAAGCTGCGGTCGGCGAAAACCGTCACCACCACCGGGATGATGAGCCCCTCGGCGTCCTTGGTCGCCGTCTTGGCGTTGAACTGTTTGCAGAACTCCATGATGTTCACGCCGTGCTGGCCGAGCGCCGGGCCCACCGGCGGGGCGGGCGTGGCTTTGCCGGCGGGGATTTGCAGCTTGATCATCGCCGTAACTTTCTTGCCCTTGGGTGTGGGAGCGGCCATGGCTTACATCTTCTCCACTTGCAGGAAATCGAGCTCCACCGGAGTAGAGCGTCCGAAAATCGTCACCATCACGCGCAAGGTGTTGCGCTCGTGGTTCACTTCCTCCACCGTGCCCTGGAAGCCGTTGAAGGCGCCTTCGTTGATGCGCACTGTCTCGCCGCGCTCGAAGCTGAGCTTGGGCTTGGGCTTGTCGGCGGCCTCTTCCACGCGGTGGAAAATCTGGTCCACCTCCGCTGGGCTGAGCGGGGTGGGCTTGTCGGCCGCGCCCAGAAAACCGGTGACGCGCGGCGTCGAGCGCACCACGTGCCAGGTGTGCTCGTCCATTTCCATCTCCACCAGCACATAGCCGGGGTAGAACATCCGCTCGGTGGTGACTTTCTTGCCGCCCTTCATCTCAATCACCGGCTCGGTGGGGATTCTGATGTCCCCGATCTTGTCCTGCAGGCCGAAGGCTTCCACGCGGCTGCGCAGGCTTTCCGCCACCTTGCGCTCAAACCCCGAGTACGTGTGGACGATGTACCACTGCTTCTTTTTTTCTGTGGTTGCTTCCGTCATCAGTGAATCCATGTTTTGGCCCAATCCAGCAGCCAGGTCATCAGGTGTCCCAACGGGACATCGAGCCCGAACCCCAGGTAGAAACCGAAAAACACTGTCGCCACCAGCACCACCCCCGTGGTGGCGCGCACGTCTTTCCACGACGGCCATGTCACGTTGCGCAGCTCCATCCGAACATCGTGCAGAAACTGGCGCACCCGCTGCGGGTAGCTGAGCACCAACTGCGCAGTCGGTTGGTCCGGCGGCCCGCCACCGCTTGCCCCCATCCGGTCTTGAACTTCCTTGACTGCGCGCATCCGCTACCTCGTCGATCCCTTCTGTCCCTCGACTTCGCTCGGGGCAATTCGCTGGCGCGAATTGGCAGGGGCGGAGGGATTCGAACCCCCACATCCGGTTTTGGAGACCGGCGGTCTACCGTTAAACCTACGCCCCTTTACCCTGAGCCCGCTCCGCAGGCGCGGCGAAGGGTCTACCCTCAGTCCGCCGTTCCACGCTGTGGCCGTCGTGCTCAATTCCGCTCTCCCCCACATCCGGTTTTGTCGACCCTTCCGGCGCTCACTGCGTTCGCTCCGTCAGGGCAAGCCGGCTTGTCCTGAGCCTGACAAAGTCAGGCGAAGGACTTGCCCTGAACCTTCCGTATCAGCTCCAACTTCTTCCTTCTACTCCAGCCCTTGATTTCGCGCTCTCTCTTGTGCGCTTCTTGCTGGCTCGAATACGCCTGCTTCCAAACCAGCCTCACCGGCAGCCGCTTCGCCGTGTACTCCGAATCTTTCGCTCGTGCATGTTCCTGCAGCCGCTCTGGCAGGTTGTTGTGATTCCCATGTAGAACGAACCGTCGCTGCATTCGAGCATGTAGCAGAACCATAGTTCATTCACGTCACCTGCCTTTTGGCCTACTTCACCTCGCGGTGGCCGGCATGCTTGCGGCACCGCGGGCAGAACTTTTTCACTTCCAGCCGCTCCGAATGCTTCTTACGGTTCTTGGTGGTCGTGTAGTTCCTGTTCTTGCACGTCGTGCACTCGAGCGTAATGATTTCGCGCATGGCTGCTTACTCGATGATGTCGGTTACGGCGCCGGCGCCGACGGTGTGGCCGCCCTCGCGGATGGCGAAGCGCAGCCCCTTCTCGCAGGCCACCGGGGTAA
>JAXIPK010000028.1:0-4873 GCA_045402975.1 Acidobacteriota bacterium | reverse complement strand
GGCCGAGTTGCTGGCGCCGCTGGCCTTCTGGCGGAAGGAGGAGGACGCCCGGCGCCGCTCAGCCCTCAGCCTGCTGGCGCGCTCCGTTCGCGTCGCCCTGCGCGTCTGGGATTTCTTGGTCATCTCCTTCGCCATCCAGCTCGGCCTGCTGTTGCTGACGGCGGTCTACTTCGACCGCATCGTCGTGATGGGCCTGGTGACGAACGTGATCGTTGTCCCGCTGGTCGGCTTGATTGTCCCGCTGGGCCTGGTGGCACTGTTGCTGAGTCTGGCCTGGTCTGCCGCCGGCGCCGCGCTGGCCTCTCTGGTGAGCTTCCTGCTGTATCTATTGGTGCGGGTCGCGGGCCTCGCGGCAACCTACGGCATCTCCTACGGGATTCCCCCGCCGCCGCCATGGTTGACGCTTCTTTATCTCATCGCGCTGGCGGCGCTGGCCGCAGCCGTGGCGAAGCAACGCCATCAGCGCTGGGCGGCGCTCCCGCTGGCTGTGCTCATTCTTCTGGTTGCGGGGCATCCCTTTTCGCCGCAACTCGACCAGGAAAACCTCGAGGTCACCGTCCTTGATGTCGGCCAGGGCGACTCGCTGTTTCTCAGCTTTCCCGGCGGCGAAACCTGGCTGATTGACGGCGGCCGCGGCGCGATTGAATACAACAGCGGCTACCGAGTCGGCGAAGAGGCTGGAGAAACTGTGGTTGTTCCTTTCCTCCGCGCGCGCAGGCTCAAGCGGCTCGACCGCGTCTGGCTCACCCACGCCCACCACGACCACATGGCCGGCCTGCGTGCCGTGCTGGAGGAGTTTCCCGTCGGAAGTCTCAACCTCGGCCCCAGCCCGCCCAGCGAAGCGCGCGAAAAGCTCTTGCGCCAGGCTCGCGACCGGGGAATTCCCGTCCGCGAACACCTCGGCGGTGAGCGCTTCACCGCCGGCGATGTTCAGGTGGAGATTCTCTGGCCGACCCGCGAATACCAGCCCAAGCGCGACCCCTCGAACGACGATTCGGTTGTGCTAAGACTGTGCCGCGCCACCACTTGCATCCTGCTGCCCGGCGACATTGAAGCAAAGGTTGAGAAGAATTTGGCGGAAAGTGGGGCTCCACTGCAAGCGACGGCGCTCAAGGTCCCGCACCACGGCGGGCGCGACGCCGCCACCTCGGAGTTGCTTGCCGCCGCGCAGCCGCAGGTGGCGGCGATTTCCGTCGGCGCCACCAACCCTTTTGGGCACCCCTTCGACGATGTATTGGAGCGGTTGCGCAGCCAGGGCGCGCGCGTCTATCGTACCGATCGCGACGGCAGCATCACGCTGGAGATTGGAAGCGGCGGCCTGCGCGTGGAAAGCTACGCCGAGTCCCACCGTCCCACGCTCTACCCCAACCTGTGGACGAAGCTGACGGCTTGCGCGCGCTCGCTGACTCAGCCTAGAATTTAGCCAATGGCCGCCAACGCCCAGGACCTGACCCGCGATCAAGCCATCGCGGAAGAATCAAGACGCATCCGACGCCTGCAACTCACCGTGCGCCTGGTGATGAACGTCATCAGCCAGAGCGACCTGCCGTTTGAGGAAGCCTCCAAGATGGTAGCGGCCACGCGCCAGGTGGCGCTCAACCTCTTTCCGGGGAAAGAAGAGACCTACGACCTGCTCTACCAGCCGCGCCTGCAACGCCTGCTGGCGCAGAAGTACCGCCTGCAGTAGTTCAGCGCCACACCATCTTCGCGTAAAGCAGCACGAGCAGAAGCACGCAGCCTACAGCGGCGCGCCATTCGCGGTTGCTCCAATACTGCTGCCAGTCGAATCGCCTCGTTGACCCTTCCGTTTGAACCGGGCGCAGCCGCGGCCACAGCGCCGGCACCTGCGCGGCATACGTGGAGTACAGTTCGCCCGCGCTTGCGCGCCGCTCCTGCTCTTCCCGGCGCATCACCGGCAAAAACACAATCAGAAAATAGCCGACCACTATGAGCGCGAGGACAGGCGCGGCGCCGGCGAGCGCGAATCCCGCCAGAACCAGCGCTGAGCCGGCGTAGAGCGGATGTCGCATATGGGCGTATGGGCCGGAGACGGTCAGTGGCGACTCGCGCCGCAGATGGCCGGCCGCCCAGCCGCGCACCATCAATCCCAGCGCGACCACGACGGCTCCGGCTGCCAGTAACCTCGGCGTGGGACGCGCGAGCCAGAGCAGTACGACCGCCATAAGGAAGTGCAGCGGCACCCGCAACCGGGCCGCAGTGGCGGCAAAACTACCCACCCGCTTGCTCCAGCACCCGCTTTGTCGCCGCCAACACTTCCTCCACCGTGATGGCCAGCATCGCCGCCGACGGCGTGTCCTCGTGCTTGTAGCTGATAATCGCTTGCTCGCGGTGATGGATCACCACCGCGCGCCCGCCGTAGGGTCCGTTGCGCGCCGGGTCGGTGGGACCGAACAGAGCCACTACTGGCGTGCCGACGGCGGCAGCGACGTGCAGCGGGCCGGTGTCACCCGTCACCACGAGGCGCGCCCGCTTCACCAGCCCCACCAGTTGCCGCAACGTGAGCGGGAAGTGCACCGGTTGCACAACCCGCGCCTGCGCCAGGAACTCCTGCACCAGCGGCTCTTCACCCGGCCCGGCGTTGATGAACGAGCGCCAGCCGCGCGCGCGCGCCAGCACATTGTGCAACTGAACGTAGCGCTCGAGCGGCCAGCGCTTGGCGCCCCAGCCGCCGCCCGGGCTGAGGAGGAAGAAATCGTTCAGGTGATGGGCGCGCAGTTGCTCTTCGACGTACGCCTCATCCTCGGGTCGTGTCGGCAGGGGGAACTTCATCACCGTATTCTCCGCCCCGGCGGCCCGCGCCAGCGCCAGGTTCATCTCCACCACGTGCACCCCGGCAGGCGGGCGCACGTGCAGGGTGTAAAACATCGAGGCCGCAGTTTCTTTCACCGCGTCGGTGTCGAAGCCGATGCGGCGCCGCGCACCGCTCAGCCGCGCCAGCAGGGCCGACTTCATCAGCCCCTGGAAGTCGAGCGCCGCATCGTAGTGCGCGTTGCGCAGGCCGGCCACCGCGCTGCGAACCTCGCGCCAGGTGCCGCGCTGGTCGAGCGCCGCGCGCCACGCCTTGGTGCTCACCGGGACGACATGGGTAACGTCCGGGTTAAGCTCGATGAGATCCTTCCAGCGGTCTTCGACCACCCAATCGATGCGCGCGGCCGGAAACGCCGCGCGGAGCGAGGCCACCGCCGGCAGCGTGTGCAGGACGTCGCCCAGAGAGCTCAGGCGAAGAATCAGCAGGCGGGGCGCCGCCTTATTCATACAGCTTCTCGACCTGGCCGACGCGAAACAGCCGGTTCACTTGCTGCACGAGCCCGGCCCGACGGTCGTTGAGCGCCGGGATCAGCTTGGCCAGCTCCGCCAGCCGCTCCCGCTCGCTGCGCGGCAGCGCGCGCACTTCGTCTTCCGCGTTCCACAGTTGCTGATTCACGTCCGCCAGCCCGCGGGTTGCTTCCTCATAAGCGTCACGGTCGGCGCCGGGGCTCTTGCGGAACCACTCGCCCAGCGCCGCCTCGATCAGCGACAACTCCTCCCGGAAGTGGCCGACTTCCATCTGCTTCCGGCCGCCGGCTTCAATCTTCAAGTGTAGGATGGTCTTTCGATCCACCAACTCGCCCGGGGTTGGGTTCATCAGCCCCACGAGTTACACTCCCGTCCTCGAGCGCGGCCGCTCTTCGAGCGCCGCCACCACGGCTTGCCAGACTTCGTCCACGCTAATGCGCGTCATGCAGCGATGGTCCACCGGGCAGTGCCGCAGAAAGCACGGGCTGCACGAAACCGGCTGCTTCACCAGCCGCGCGCGCGGGTTGAGTGGGCCGGTGCCGTTCTCGTCGGTGGGCCCGAAGATGCACACCTGCGGCAGGCCCAGCCCCGCCGCCAGGTGCATGGCGCCGGAGTCGTTGCCGATGAAGAAATCGGAGGACGCGAGCACGGCGACGAATTCCTCCAGCGTAGTCTGCCCGATGAGCGAAACCGGTTTCGTTTTCATTTGGGCGGCGATGGCGTCCCCGAGGCGGGCCTCGGCGGGCGGGCCGCAGAGTAGCACAGCGGCGCCGAAGGCCTCAACCAAGCGGTCGGCAAGCGCCGCGTAGCGCTCCGGCAGCCAGCACTTGGCGGAGCCGTAGGTGGCGCCGGGCGCGATCACCACGCGCAGCCGGTTGGCTCCGGCGTCCAGGCCGCGCTCCCGGAGGCGGTGCTTCATCCGCTCGACAACGTCCGGCGCCGGCGCCGCCAGCGGGATTTGATTCACCACCGGCAGCGCCGCAAGCCACCCGGCGCGTCGCACGAGCTCCAGGTAGTAGAAGGTTTCGTGCGGTGGAATCTCGTTGCGCTTTGGAAGTGGAATCGCGTGGGTGAGCAGCGGCCCGCGAGCGTCGCGCGCGTAGCCGACGCGCCGCGGAATGCCCGCCAGAGATGCGAGCAGCGCCGCCTGAAAGGCATTCTGAAACAGCACCGCGAGGTCGAAGCGCTCGCGGCGCAGCTCGCCGGCCAGCCGCAGCAGTCCGGCGATTCCCTGGTGCTTGCCGCGATGGTCGAAGACGAGAATGCGCAGCACGTCGGCACGGCGGGAGTAGAGGTCCGCCACGCTGGGGCGCGCCAGCACCGCCAGCTCCGCCCGAGGGAAGCGCGCGCGCACCGCCTCCAGCGCTGGAAGGGCAAGAATGGCGTCGCCCACCCAGTTGGGTGTGCGGATGAGGATCTTCCCGGCGTCTGTGATGGGCGCGGGCATGGTCGCTAAGCGCCCCGCGCCAAGCGCTCTTCGATTGCCGCCAGAAACGCCGGCTCATCCTCCAAGCGCAGCTCCATCCGGCAATAGAAGGTCGGCGGCAGGCTGGGCGGGACGACGGTCATGTTGATC
>JAXIPK010000102.1:0-3586 GCA_045402975.1 Acidobacteriota bacterium | reverse complement strand
CCGGTGCAGCAGAACCGTGGTCGCCCCCTCAAGCCGAACCAGCCCCAGCGCGTCCGGTGCCTCCATTCGCTTCCCGTCGCGGTCGTAGTGGCTCAAGGTGAAGCTCATCAGCGTGCCCTCCGGCTTCACCTTCACTTGCTGCGTCAGCTCCGCGAAACAACGCTCGCAGAAAGCTCGTGCGGGAACGTAGACCTGGTGGCAGGCCTGGCACCTCGGTCCCACGATCTCGCCGCGCTCCTTGAGGGCTTTGAAAAAGACTTGCCCGCCCAGCCCCGCAGTGTAAAGCGACTGCAGGGGAATCCCGCCGCGCCAAGTGCGCGGGGCCTGTTCGGGAACTGCGGCGGCCTTTTTGCTTGCCTTCATCGCTTCTTGCCCCCGCTCTTCGCGGCCTTTGTCCCTTTGATGGGCTCAAAGTACTTGATGTCGGTGATGCTGCCGGTGCGCTCGCCGGCGGGCTTCCACACCGCGCGCACTTTCATGCCCACGCGTACGTCTTTCGGCTTCACGTTCCCCAGCTTGTGCATGATGCCGGCGCCCGGCGCCGCACCGTCAATTTCGATGACCGCCGGAATCTCTGGCGTCTTCAGCCGTTGCACGTCCCAGGAAACGTAGCAGAGCGAAAAGGTGTTGACCCTGCCGGTATCCTGCACGTACACCCAATCGTCGGTGAGCCGGAAGCAGCGCTCGCAGAACATCCGCGGCGGAATGAGGTTGCGCTGGCAGCGGTTGCAGCGCCGTGCCGCCAGCCGGCCGTTCTTCAGCTCCGCCAGGTAGCGGCCGATAGCCTCGCCGGTGTCCCAGGCGTATTCAATCTTCGGCACGTAGTATTCGGTGAAGACTTTGCCCTTCTTGAAGTCCGCCGACTCCAGCGCCGTGCCGCGGAGATTCTTCGGCATGCTCATACCGGTTTCGTCCCCATGACGACGACTGTGCCCACCTGCATCAAGTCGCCCCAGGCCTGAGCCACGCCGCGCTCGGGCTTGCCCGGCACCTGGCGTTTGCCGGCCTCGCCGCGCAGTTGCCAGAAGAGCTCGCAGATTTTCATGGTGCCGGCGGCGGCGATGGGATTGCCGACGCCGAGCAGTCCGCCCGAGGGCGTAACCGGTAGGTTGCCGTTGCGGTCGAAGACGCCGTCGGCCAGCAGCTTCGGCGCCTGTCCCTTGGGAGCGAGCTGCAGCCCTTCCAGGTGGTGCAGCTCTTTGTAGGCGAAGGGGTCGTAGGGCTCGGCGATGTTGATCTGTTTGCGCGGTTCGCGGATGCCGGCCATCTTGTAGGCCATCCAGGCGGCCTTCTCGACGTATTCCGGGTAGCATAGGTCGCGGTTGGTCCAGTAGGCAGTATCGAGGCACCAGCCCACGCCCTGAACCCATACCGGTTTGTTGGTTACTTTCTTGGCCACGTCCTCGGCGGCGAGAATGACGGCGGCGGCTCCGTCGCTCGTCGGGCTGACCATCAACCGGTGCACCGGCCAGGCCATGATTTCCGAGTTGAGCACGTCTTTCACGGTCAGCTTCGCGCCCAGTTGTGCCGCCGGGTGGTCGAGCGCGTTGCCCTTGTTCTTCACCGACACGCGAGCGATCTCTTCCACGGTTATGCCGTAGGTCGCCATGTAGCGGTTCTGCTCGAGCGCAAAAATCCACAGCAGGTTTGGCTTGAGCGGTTGCTCGGTGATGTTGTCGAAAATCGTGAGGAAGGCGCCCTGTGGATGCGGCTGGCAGGTGGACATCTTCTCTTCGCAGATGACAATCGCGGTGTCGAACAGGCCCGAGGCGATCTGGAACCATCCCTGCGCGATGGCGTAGACGCCAGTGCCGCCACCGACGTAGCAGCGCAGGTAGGGCTTCTTCCAGCCGCCGCAGCCATCGGAGAGGTACTCGCCCTTCATGTGCAGGCCGTCGAAAGCATCGGGGGCCGTGCCCAGCACGACGCAGCCGATTTGGTCGAGCGTCATCTCGGCGGATTCCAGCGCCGCCTTGGTGGCCAGCCAGGCGAGCTCCTTCGGTGTCTCCAAGGCGCGGCGGACGAACTTCGTCATCCCCGCACCCACGACCGCCACTCTGCGCATTGCCATTGTCGTCGCTCGCTACTCCGAACTCAGAATGACCACCGCGCCGCTGGTGGTCGGTACGCCGCGCCACGATTGCGCCAGTGCCGTCTTCACCCGCGACAACTGTCGTGGCCCGGCCTGCCCGCGCAGTTGCGCCACGATCTCGCCCACGCGATATAGGCTGGCGGCCTCGAGCGTCATCCCGCCGCCCAACGACCCGCCGGAAACGTTCACCGGCGTTTCGCCGTTGGGTTTGGTCGCTCCACTGGCGGCGGCGCGGCCCGCTTCGCCCGGCCGCGGGTAAAGCCCCAGCGCCACCAAATGCTGGAGCTCCTTGTAGGCGTAGGTATCGTCCACTTCGAACAGTTGGATTTCTTTTTCCGGCTGGCGAATACCGGCCTGGCGATAGGCCATGCGGGCTGAGAGGCTGGCATACTCGGCGCGCACCCAGTCGCGCGACTCCACCGTCGGGCTGTCGTTGGCAAAGCCGACGCCGCGCACCCAGATGGGCTGCGAGCGTCCGGCGCGCGCGCGGTCGTCATTGCCGAGCACGAGCACGACGCAACCATCCGCCGGGCGCGCCCATTCGATTACCCGCATGGGGTAAAACGCGTAGGGTGAGCGGCCGACGTCCTCCGGCAGCGTGCGGGCCGGATAGGCGGCCAGCGGGTTGCGGAGCGCGTTGGTGCGGTTCTTGGCGGCGACATGCCCAACGTCATCGGGAGTGATGCCGGTATCGTGCAGGAAGGCGTTCATCTCCAGGCCGGCCAGGGCGTGGGCGCTGAAGCCCAGCGGGCGGTTCCAGATGGGGTCAACGGCGTAGTCGAGGATCCAATCGGGTGTGAGGATGTTCGAAACTTTGCTGTGCGCCTCGACGACCACCGTCTCCACCAATCCGCTGCGGATCTGCATCACCGCGTCGGCGATGCCGTGCAGACCGTCCTGGGAGACGGTGTGCATCGGCTTCTGCACCGCGCCCAACTGGTCAGGGGTGTACTCGTCGAAGATGGAGAGGCCCTCGTTCAGGTCTTCGGCGCAGGTGACAAACGATTCGATTTCGTTGAACTCGATGCCGGCGTCCGCGTAGGCGCGCTGCGCCGCCTGGAACATCATTTCCTTGTAGGAAACGCCGGGCGTGGCCGGCTGGGCAGGCACGGCTCCGACACCGAGGATGGCTACGCGTGGTTCCATTGCTAGGTGAAGAAGGAAATGAAAAGCTAATTCATTCGTGGCCTAGCGTCAAGTCTGAGCTCGCTCCATGCTCAAGCTCCGGGCCCGTGCTCGGGCGCGTTCAAGAAACTCTGGTTCCGGCACGATCTCATCGACCAGGTCCATTCTCAAGGCTTGCTCGGCGTTGACGCTCTGCCCGAGGAGCAGCAGCTCAAAGGCTCGCGCGCGGCCGAGGAGTCGCGGCAGTCGCTGCGTGCCGCCCCAGCCCGTGATCAAGCCCAGAGTCGCGCCGGGATGGCCAAGCACTGCATCGGGTGTGGCGAGACGGTAGTGGCAGGCCAGCGCCAGGTCCAGCGCACCACCCAGGCA
>JAXIPK010000360.1:0-5660 GCA_045402975.1 Acidobacteriota bacterium | reverse complement strand
AGCCCCGACGCGTCGGGGCTGTCTCGGGATGACAACCCGCGTGCGGGCTAGGAGGTGGTGTCGGAGTCGGGGCCGGGCTTGGAGCCGGGAGGGTTGGCGGGAGCGCGGCCCTGGGCGTCGGGGAAAATGACGGCGACGCCTTCCCAGTGGCCGTTGGTGGTCTGAGGCTCGGTGCGGAGGACGATGCCTTTGAGGCGGAACTCGGTGGGGGGACTTCCCTGCCCGTGGTGAGCGGCGGTGGTGGCGGAAGCGTCGTGCTGAAGCGGGACGGCGATTTCGATGGGCTGCTGGGGCTCGAAGTGGTGCGGGCTGAGGATGTAGGCGCCGTGGAAGCTGAGGTTGGCGAGGTAGGCTTCTTCGCGGACGCGGGTGCCGTCTTCAGTGGTCTCGATGTGGACGGGGAGATGGACGTCGGCGCGCTGGCTCAAGCGCGCGGGGCGATTGGCGAAGAAAACTTCGCGGCGGCGGACTTCGACGACGAGCGTTTCGGTGGCGGAGTGGGTGTTGGGGAAGACGCTGCGAGCGCGAATGAGAATCGAGTCGAGGACTTCGTCGGTGTGAGTCGGCTCGTGGTGGAAGAGGACGAGGTTTTTGACCTCGGCGGCGCGAGCGAGCTCGGTGGCGGCCTGCCAGGAGCTGTGGCCCCAGCCCTTGCGGTCGGTGATGAGCTGCTCGGGGAAATACTGGGCGTCGGTGATGAGGACATCGGCGCCGCGGGCGAAGTTGCGGAGGCGGCGGTCGATTTCTTCGTTGCCGGGCTCGTGGTCGGTGGCGTAGACGACGGAGGCGCCGCTGTGCTCGAAGCGATAGGCGACCGAGCCCTGAGGGTGATTGACGCGGCAGGTGCGGACGCGGAGGTCGCCGAGGGAGAAGTTGGCGTTGTCGTCGAATTCCTCGATGGGGTGGGCGGCCTTCAGGTCGGAGGCCAGCACGGGGAAAAACGGAGCACGGAAGAGCGCGTCCATGGCGGAGGAAAGCGACGAGCCGGCGACGTCGCGGAAGTGAGGGCCGTAGAGGCGCACAGTGTTGCCGGGCGCGTAGATGGGGGCGAAGAACGGCAGACCCTGGATGTGATCCCAATGGTAGTGGGAGAAAAGCAGCGAGAGGTTGATGGGCTTGCCGGCGGCGTCGGCGATGAGCTGCTGGCCGAGCTCGCGGATGCCGGTGCCGGCGTCAATCAGGACGAGCTGGTCGGGAAGTCGAAGCTCGAGGCAAGGCGTGTTGCCGCCGTAGCGCCACGTGTGGCGCGCGGGTGTGGGAGTAGAACCCCGCACCCCCCAAAAGGTGATGCGCACAGTCGTTTTCCTCTGTGCCCTCTGTGGTGAAACCCCGACCCCAACGAAGGGAGATTGTACGGGGCGAGTGGAGGGGAGTCAAGTAGAGGAAGGGTCGCGGCTGGTGACTGGTGACTCGTGACTGGTGGTCTCTTTGCCAGACTTGGCAGGTGAAGTGCGAGGGCGAGGTTTCGGCGGAGCGGCCGGTTTGCCTTGGGATAAACGTGCGAGGTGGCCGTTGAGGGCGCGGCCCTGGGATTCGAGGAGTTTGTGGATGGCTTCGACACGGCGGGCGACGTGGTTCAGGAGAACATCCTGCTCGCGCTGGAAGGAGTTGTCGCGGGCGACGAGCTGCTCGACGGCGCGAGCGAGGCTGTGCAGGGCGACGGCGGTTTCGCGCTGGGCGGCGATGAGGCGCGGGGCGTAGCGATCGGCGAGGAGATAGAGGAAGCCGAAGAGCAGGAGGAGGATGACGAACTGAGGGCCCCAGGCGATGACGATGCGCTCGAGGAGGAGCTGGGCGAGCTCGGGGCGCTGGTCGAGAAGAAACCAGAGGAGGGCGAGCAGACCTCCGGCGCCGGCCAGGGTGGCCCTCAAGTAGCGTGGCGTTGGCTTTGGGTCAGCAGCGGATTGAAGGGTATCGTTCATGGGAGAAGGGAATCTCACATTTGAGATTTCAAATCTCAGCGGAGGAGTTGCGCTGCTCCTTCAAACGGCGGAGGGCTTCGTCGGGGGTAACGGTGATTTTGACGGCGTCGAAGTCGATGGGGTCATCGTCGCGGAGAGCGGCGACGCCGGTGAGAAGCATCTGGGCGATGAGCTGGATGAGCTCAGCCCAGGTAACAACATCGCGTTTGGTGAGTGGCATAAGGACCTCCTGTTTTCTCGTTCAACGGGCTTCGTGCAGCGTGCAACGGAAATGCCTGGGGAAACCCGGGAGGGTTCCCCCAAACCCCTTCCGCGGTGGCGCTTCGCGCAGCATTCATTTCGGCACGCCTGAAGGCGTGCCCTCCCGGTCGAAGGAGAGGAGCAGGGAGCGGAGGTCAACGAGCAACGCGGGCAGCTGGGCGAGGACAGCGTTGATGCGAGCTTCGAGGCGACTACGCTCGTCGGGGGAAGCACCGGCCTGTCGCGCTTGCTGGTAGGTTTTCATCAAGTCGGCGGCCAGAGTGTGGGCGGCGATGAAGCGGTTGCCGGCGACCGAGAAGCGGTCCCACTGCTGCTGGGAGAGGCGACCGTCGAGGTAGGCGCGGGCAGCGTTTTCCTGCAAGAGCTCGTATTCCACTTTGGCGACCTTCAGGGTGCGGTAGGCGTTGCGCTCGAAGTCGGAGCAAGCGGGAAGCACGAGAGTGGAAGCGAAAAGCAGGATCAGGAGAAAACGGCGGGGGAGGCTGAGAATCATGGCGTGGGCTCCTTGGAGGGCGAGTCGAACTGGGTGAGGCGGTAGCGGCGGATGAGCAGGGCGAGCTTGTGGGCGTAATGCGGGTCGGTGGCGTAGCCGGCGCGCTGGAGCTCAACCGCGAACGCGAGCGGGTTGGCGGCGACACTGCGGGCGCGCGCGTAGCGCGGATGGCTGAGGACGCGAGCGTAGTCGGCGAGGCAGTCGTCGTAGGTAGCGTAGACGGCGAAGCGGGCGATTTCGCGGCGGGGCTGGTCGGCCTCGTACTCGGTGGTGAGGAAGCGGACGGAGTCGGAGGCGCTGGAGCCGTTGTGGGCCTTGATGCCGAAAAGATTGCGGGCGCGCTGGGCGAGGACGGAGCGGCCCCAGTCGGATTCGAGGATGGCCTGGGCGAGCACAGCGGAGGCGGGCAGGCCAGTGCGGGCGGCCAGGCGCTGGACGAGCGGGGCCAGCTCGGTCAGGAATTGGTGCTTCTCTTCGGTCACGCCGGTGCGACCTCCGGCGTCCAGCCTCGGACATCCGGCCATTCGAAGTCTACGGTTTCTGCGGTTTCTGCGGTTTTTGCGGACGTTTATTTTTCGGTGGTGCTTTGTGAGCGCAAAAAGCGCAACCGAAAAACCGCAGAAACCGCAAAAACCGCAAAAACCGCACAGCGATAAACGTGGGAGGGCACGACTCTAGTCGTGCCGAAAGGAGCCACTATTGGACGGGCTTTAGCCCCTGAGGGCGATTCTCGCCGCGGCTTGACGCGGTGCGGAGGGCGGGAGTAGCCTGCTCGCAGCAGGCAGGGCTGGCGGCAGAGTTGGAGCGACGGTGCACCTGAGCATCCGCGAGCGGCAGACGGGCGAGGTGAGCATCCTCGAGCTTGAGGGGCGCGTCACGCTGGGGGCCGAGGCGGACGCGCTCTACAGCCGGGTGCGGGGGCTGCTGGAGCAATCCCACCGCAACATTCTCCTGCAAATGGAAAAAGTGAATCGCGTGGACTCTGCCGGCTGGGGCTCGGTGATGCGCTCGGTGGGCTCGGCGCGTGCCGCCGGCGGCGACGTCTGCCTGCTCAAGCCTTCGCAAACCACGCAGGGCTTGCTGGAAATCCTCGGGCTGGCGGGGCGGCCCGACGTGCTGCGGGTCTTTGTGGACGAGCGGGAGGCGGTGGCGAGCTTCTCGGCGAAGGCGTAATGGAAAAGTAGAGTGGAACAGCTGCTATCCGAGAAGCCGCCGCTGGCGCGCAAGGGGAATCTGCTGGTCGTGCAGAAGGGCGCGATGATGCCGGCGCTTTGCGTCAAGTGCGGCCAGCCGGCTGGCGAGCCGACACGGGAGCGCTACACCTGGCACACTCCCTGGCTCTACCTGCTGATTATTATCGGACTCCTGTTCTACGCCATCGGCTACCTGTTGATGCGCAAGAAGTTTGAGCTCGACGTCCCGGTCTGTCAGACCCACCACGACTACCAGCGCCGCCGCCGGCGCATTGCCTTGTGGGTTTTCTGGGGCTCGATTGGCGCGGCGTTCTTGAGTGGCTTCGTTCCTGCAGACTACATCGGCTGGTGGATCCTCGCCCTGGCTGTGTCCTTGATCGGCTCCGCCATCTACTTCAGCGTGGTGTCGAGGCTGCTCACGCCCCACTATATTGACGATCACGAGGCACATCTCCGCGGCGCCGCCGAGCCGTTTCTCTTCCAACTGCCGGCCGCTTCCTAGAGCAATCCTACTGCGGGGGCTTGAGGACGGGATTCAAGCGCTGAGCTTCGGCGAACTCGCGCGCCGATTCTTCCTCGCGGCCCGCCTGACGGAGCGCGGTGGCGAGGTTGTAGTGAGTCTCGGCGCGGTCGGGCTTCAACTCCAGCGCGCGATAGAAGATCGCGAACGAGTCATCGAACTCGCCGCGCAGCGCCAGCGCCAGGCCGAGGTTGTTGAGCACCTCGAGATTCTCCGGCTCCTGGCCGGCGGCGCGGCGGAAACTCGCCACCGCTTCCTCGCTTTGGTTCTGAAGCATCAGCGCCACGCCGAGGCGGTTCAGCATCGCCGGCGAGTCCGCTTGCAGCGCCAGGGCGCGGCGGAAAAGCTCGGTGGCCTCGGCAAACTGTTTCTGCTTCAGCAGCAGCTCGCCCAGCGCCGCCATCGTTTCGGCGTCATTCGGCTCCAGCTCCAGCGCGGCGCGATAAGCAGCAACCGCTTCGTCATTGCGGTCGAGCGACGCCAGCGTATCGCCCAGCAGCCGCGCCGAATCCGGCTGCCGCGGCTCGAGCGCCAGCGAGCGCTGGAGCGCGTCGACCGCGGCCTCGGGCTCGTTGTGCTGCACGTAGGCGGCGGCGAGATGCGCCAGCAGCAGCGCGTTGGCCGGCTGCGCCTCCAGCACCTTTCGGTAGACCGCAATCGCATCCGCCGGACGTTGGTTGCGCGCCAGCGCCGCCGCCAACCGGTGCTGAAGCTCGGGGTCGTCGGGCCGCAGTCGCACCGCCTGCTGATAGGCGGTGAGCGCGTCGGCTTCGCGGCCGGCCATCCACAGCGCGCGGCCGAGCGCATCCCACAAGCCCGGGTCCTCGGGATTCAGGTCGAGCGCGTGGTCGAGCACTTGCGCCGCCTCTTCATTCTTTCCATTCATCCACAGCGCTAGGCCGAGGTTGGTGAGCGCGCCGCCGTCCTCCGGCGCTCGCTCGACCGCCTGGCGAAGCACGGGCTCCGCGTCGGCGGGGCGACCCGCGTCGAGCAGCGCCCGTCCCAGGTTGTTGAGCGTGGCCGCATCGCCGGGCGCCAGCTCCAGCGCGCGGCGATAGGCGGCAATGGCCTCTTCCGTCTGCCCGGCGTGGCTCAGCGCCGTGCCGAAGTTGTAGAGCAGGTCGGGGTCGTTGGGATTGAGCTCCACCGCGCGACGCAGCGTCGGCAGTGCTTCCTCCCACTTCTGTTCGCGCGCCAGCGCTTCGCCCAGGCTGGCCATCGTTCCCGGATGGCTCGGACGCAGCTCGAGTGACTTGCGGAAGGCGGCGATG
>JAXIPK010000030.1:0-2897 GCA_045402975.1 Acidobacteriota bacterium | reverse complement strand
CAACACCTGGCTTTACATCCTGGGTGGAATGGCCCTCACCCTGATTTGCCTGGGCTGGTTCCTGGGTCGCATTGGCATGTTGTAATCGAACGAAGGAGGCTGCACATGATCGCTTTGGTGATTCTTGGCATTCTGCTGGTGCTGGTCCTCGGCATCGGGATGTGGGCGGTGGGCATCTACAACGGCCTCATCGCGCTGCGCAATACCGTGGACAAGGAATTCAGCGACATTGACGTCCTGCTCAAGCAGCGCATGGACGAGCTCACCAAGCTGGTGGACACCTGCAAGGGCTACATGAAGCACGAGGCCGGCACCTTCGAGAAGATTACGCAGGCGCGCGCCGCCGTGGCCGGCGCCGCCTCCCCGGACCAGCGCATCGCCGCCGAAGGCATGGTCACTTCGGCGTTGCGCGGTCTGTTCGCCGTGGCCGAGAACTATCCCGATCTCAAAGCCAATCAGAACTTCCTGCACCTGCAGGGCCGCATCAGCGATGTGGAGACGCAGATTGCCGTCCGCCGCGACGAATTCAACAACGCCGTGAACGTCTACAACATTCAGATCCAAGTTTTTCCGGCCATGTTCGTGGCCCGCATGATGGGCTTTACCGCCCGCGAACTGTTCAAGGCGGCGGAAGCGGACCGCCAGGACGTGAAGATCAGCTTCTGAGGAGCGCCCGGGCTTCTGGGCCCTGAGGTCGTCAAATACTATGGGCATTCTGGTCGCCGCGTTTGTCTTCCTGCTCGTGGCCGGTTTCGCGCTCTACTTCGTCACCGTCTACAACAGCCTGGTTTCCATCCGCAACGAGGTGGACAAATCCTGGTCGAACACGGAAGTGCTGCTGAAGCAGCGCCACGACGAGTTGCCCAAGCTGGTGGACACCTGCAAGGGCTACATGAAGTACGAGCAGGAAACACTCGAAAAAATCGTCCAGGCGCGCACTGCCTGGCTCTCCGCCACTACCGTGGACCAGAAGCTGCAAGCCAACCAGCAGACCGCCGGCGCGCTCAAGACCCTGTTCGCCGTGGCGGAGAAGTATCCTGACCTGAAGGCCAACCAGAACTTCCTGCAGTTGCAGACGCGCATCAGCCAGCTCGAATCGCACATCGCCGACCGACGCGAGCTTTACAACGACGCCACCAACACCTTCAACATCCGCATCGCCCAGCTTCCCGACGTCTTCCTGGCTCGCATGCTGGCCTACACCCCGCGCCCCCTGTTCTCCGCTAGCGCCGCCGAGCGCTCCGACGTTAGCGTCAGCATGACCTGATCCGCGTGGCTCCGGCATCCTGCCACCTGAAACCTGGCACCTGATACCTGCCCAGTAACCTCCCCTCATTACCCCACGGCACCAAACTCACCAATAGCCATGCGGCCCAAAGCGCCCCTTCCGTGATAGGCTTTTTCTGCTCGGCGAATTTCCGCCTCGCTACGCGTGGCGGTAACCCGAAACAATTTCCGGCGCCTTTTGGGCACTTTTGAGGCCCTGGCCGATCTTGGTCCGCAGATGACCGCGGAGCAAGATTTCCCTTCGGCCGCTCGCTCCATGCTCACGCTGCTTATGCAGACCGTGGGTGCGCGCGAGGGTTGCCTGTTTGTTTTCACGGACCGTCCGGCCATGCTGTCTTCGGCCGCTTCCGACGGATTCGCCCTCTTCCCCGATCCTGCCGTGATTCCACTTCTGCCCCGGCACGTGCATGCGCTCAACAACACGCGTACGCCGCAGGCGCTGACTGCCAAGTCCTGCGAGGCCATCTTCAGCTCCAACGGCAATGTGGCGCCCGAGTTGTTCCGGTGCATTGCGCCGCTGCGCGTGGGCGCGAAGGTGGTGGGCGTCCTGGCTCTGGGCCGTCGCGAAGGCGAGGCGGTCTACGAAACCGAGGAGTTCGAGGCGCTCTCGCTGATGTCCAGCTACATCTCCCTGGCCGTACACAACCACACGCTCACCCAGTCCTTGCAGTCGCGCATCGCCGAAAACCTGCGCCTGCTGGCCTCGCTGCACAATTTCTACGACCAGACGCTGGAAGCCTTTGCCAACGCCATTGACGTGAAGCACACCGCCACCCGCGGACATTCGCTGCGCGTGGGCCGCTACGCCGCCGGCATCGGTGCTGCTCTGGGTCTGGATGAAACCGAAGTGGCCGGCCTGCGCGCCGCCGGCTATCTGCACGACATCGGCAAGGTCACCGTGGACAAGTACATCTTCAGCAAGCCCTCGGCGCTTGGCCCCGAAGAGTTTCGCGAGATGGCCGACCATACCACCATCGGCCACCAGATCGTCTGCGGAGTGCAGTTCCCCTGGCCCAAAGTGGCGGAGGTGGTGCGCTGGCACCACGAACGCTCCGATGGCTCCGGCTATCCTGACCACATCCACGGCGACGAGCTCCCCCTGCCGGTGAAGGTGGTGGCCATCTGCGATACCTTCGACGCCATGACCAGCGAGCGTCCTTACCGGCACTCGCTCAGCGTCGGCGAAGTAGCCACGGAGCTGGCGCGCATGGCGCCCACCAAGTACGACCCCAACGTGGTCCAGGGTTTGCTGGTGCAGCTCCGCCGCGACGCTACCGGCCGCAACAAGCCCGCTTTTCTCGACGAGCGCGTGGACTGCAACATTTCTCCCGTGGACATCGACCAAATCGCTGCCTCCCTCAACTACCGCATCAACAAAGGCCGCGTGTATTCGGCGTAGGCCTTGTCTTTACGTCCCGAGCCCGCCGCGGCGGGCGAGGGACCCCTATCTGACTATGCCCCGTACGGGAGGTACAAATCTCGCAACTTTTCCGTCAGGCCGGGTTTAAGCTCACAAGATCCGGCCCCACGGAGCTTGTACATTTGAAGCCCACAGCCAAGAAGGCCCTGACGCTACTGCTTGCGGTCGCATTGATTCTGCCGGCCTCGTG
>JAXIPK010000005.1:0-3631 GCA_045402975.1 Acidobacteriota bacterium | reverse complement strand
CGGCCGTGTGCAGCGGGAGCTCGAAAGCTCGAGCAGCTACGCGCAGATGGAAGCTTCGCCGACCATCAAGCGCCGCATCGACGATGCCAGCACCGGCCTGCAGCGCGACTACGAGCGCGCCTTGCGCGGGGCGCTCCAGGGCCGCAATGTGGTGGGCGTGGTGGTGGCCATCAACGGCGAGGTGGTGTGGGCGGATTTGTTCGCCGATTCGAGTTTGTTCCAGCGTTACTGGCCGAAGCTGCTGCGGAGCTACGTGGTGGAGGCGATGAGCGTGCCGGCGATGGAGCATGCCCGCGCTTCCGTAGCCGATGCCGAGCGGTTCCTCGGCGAGCAGCAGGGCAAGCAGATAATCGAAGTCGAGCCGGGCGAGTACCGCCTGGTGCAGATTGAGTCGCCGCGCTACAGCATCTTCCAGCTCGCTTCGCTGACGGAACGCAGCGAGCCGCTGCTGCACTTCAACAAGCTGCGCAAGGAAGGCGTGCGCTCGGGCAAGTGGGTTCCGCCGGTGGAAGAGCCGAGGCCGATGGTCCGCCACCGGGACTAGGAATACCGGCGGGACACAAGGTCCCGCCCTACACAAGACCAACATCCCCGAGCCCGGTGGCACCTGCCACCGGGTCGTGCTTGTCAGGTTCGGAGTTTGCGGGCGGCGGCGGGGTCGCGGAGGGCGGAGAGCATCTCGGCCACACTCAGGCGAGTGACCGGGTGGCGCCAGTCGGGCGCCAACTCGAACAGCGGCTGGAGAACGAGGCGGCGCTCGGCCAGGCGCGGGTGCGGGAGCGTAAGCTCGGGCGAGTTGGCAACGAGCTGGCCGACAGCGAGAATATCCATATCAATCGGACGCGCCGCGGGCTGCGTGCCCGTGCTCGGGTTTCTTCCCATTTCGCGTTCGATGCGCTTGAGCAGGTGCAATAGGGCCAACGGCATCAGCTCGGTTTCAACTTCCACGACGCAATTCACGAACCAGCGTTGAGCATTGGTGCCGACAGGCTCGGTTTCATAGAGCGACGAGCGGCGACGAACCGCCACGCCCGCCTCGGCCAGCCGCGCCAGGGCATCTTCGATGTGGGCGGCGCGGTCGCCCAGATTCGAGCCCAGGGAAAGGTAGGCGGTTTTGAAGTTTGAGGCCACAGCGCCTATTGTAGCGGCTTCCTTGCCCGCCCGGCCTACCCCCTGCCCCCGATGCGTTCATGCGTCCGGGGTGCATCCGAACGCATGGGAGAGGCCTTCCCTGAACCGGTCGGAACGGCCGGTTTCGATAATCCCGGTGGCAGGTGCCGCCCATTCGACAGGCTCAGGGCAGGCCGGGCTCGGGGGTGGAATGACGAAAAACAAATGCGGCGAGGAATCCCCGATGGACCGGGATTCCTCGCCGCAAAACGGCTCAAGCGGCAGCTACTGCTGCGGTTTGTCCGCGGCTTGCGGCTTGGGCTTTTCAGCGCGCCACTTTTCGAGGTTGGCCCACTGCTCGGGGGAGAGGATCTCCTTCAACTTCGCATCCTCGTCCGTCCGTAGCTTCTTCTTTTCGGCCGCCAGGGCGTCGCCCTGGAGACCGCCGGCCTTCAGCTCGTCGTGACGCTTCTGGCTTTCGGCGAAGACGGCCTGCACCTTCTGAGTTTGCTCATCGGTGAGGCCGAGCTTCTCCTTGAACATGGCCGCCTTCGCGGCCGGGTCCATCTTGCCACCCTTGGACTGCTCACCGCCGGCAAAAGCCACGGTGGCGGCAGCCAAGAGCATTACCACTCCTAGTATGAGGATTCGATTGCGCATACATCCTCCTTTCGAGATTTGTACTGATGCGAAGTTAGATGCGGGGACGAAGGAGGAGGTCGACACAAAAAAACGGCGAGGGACCCTCCGGTACCCTCGCCGCTTCAACAACCGAACCAGCTACTGCTTCTTGGTCGCCTGTTCCTTCTTGTAGTGCTCGGCGCGGTAGGCCTCAAACTTGGCCCACTGCTCGGCGGTGAGAATCGACTTGAGCTTGGTGTCATGGTCGGCCATGAGCTTGGTCTTCTCCGCCTTCATGGCTTCCTCGCTCAGCCCCTGTGCCTTCAGCTCCTCGTAGCGCCCGTGAGTCTGTTCAACCAACGCCTTGACCTGCGCGGTCTGGGCGTCGTTCAAGCCGAACTCCTTCTGGAACCAGGCCGCTTTCGCCGCCGGGTCCATCTTGCCACCCTTGGAGTCGCCGCCGGCGTACGCCACGGAGACCGCCAAGAGCATTACCACTCCTAGTGCCAGGATTCGATTCCTCATTTCGTTCCTCCCGCCCCTTCTTTGGGCGCGCCGATTAGAACCGATGCGGCAAGACGAGTAAACACCCTAGGTGTGAACATTTGTAAACAATTTGTAAAAAGACACCGCCCTGCGGTGACTTTTTACCCTGAGCGGAGCCCCGGCTCTCTCGGGGCGAAGCCGAAGGGTCCGCTTGGCTTAACTGCCGAACAGAGGGGTGGCGGAGGGGCCGGCCCTTCGTCCCACTGCGCGTGACTCAGGATAAAGCGGCAGCTTGCCGAGCCTCCGTCCCCCCGTCAACTACTGAACAGGGGCGCCGCAGAGGGCCCAGGTGGGATTTTTCCGAGGTGCTTGTAGGCGAGCTCAGTGGCGACGCGGCCGCGCGGGGTGCGGTTCAAGAACCCAATCTGCATCAAGTAGGGCTCGTAGACTTCTTCGAGCGCGTCGGCCTCTTCGCTGATGGAGGCGGCGATGGTGTTGAGGCCGACAGGCCCGCCGCCGTATTTCTCAATGACGGTGAGGAGGATCTTGCGGTCGAGCTCGTCGAGGCCGTACTCATCGACGTCGAGCATGGCGAGGGCGTCCTTGGCCACGGTGCGGTTGATGCTGCCGCCGGCGCGCACCTGAGCGAAGTCGCGCGCGCGCCGCAGCAGGCGGTTGGCGACGCGCGGGGTGCCGCGCGACCGCCGCGCAATTTCCTCGGCGCCGCCGGCGTCCACCGCAATCCCCAGGATGCCCGCCGCACGGATGACGATGGCCTGCAGGTCATCTGCGGGATAGAAGTCCAGCCGGTGCACGATGCCGAAGCGCGAGAGCAGCGGCTTGGTCACGAGCCCGGTGCGCGTGGTGGCGCCCACCAGCGTGAACCGCTCCAGGCGATAAACCTGGGTGCGCGCGCCCGGGCCTTTGCCGACAATCATGTCGATCTTGAAGTCTTCCAGCGCGGGATAAAGAATTTCTTCGACGGCCGGCAGCAGGCGGTGGAGCTCATCGACAAAGAGGACCTGGCGTCGCTCGAGCACGGAGAGAATGGTGGAGAGGTCGAGCGCGCGCTCCAGCACCGGCCCCGAGGTGGTTTCGATGCGCACGCCCAGCTCGTTGGCCAGCACGTAGGCGAGCGTGGTCTTGCCCAACCCGGGCGGGCCGCTGAGCAGGACGTGGTCCAGCGCATCGCCGCGCGAGCGCGCCGCCTCGACGGCGATGGAGAGATTCTCCTTGAGCTTCGCCTGGCCGATAAAATCCTTGAGCAGTTGGGGCCGGACGGTGGTTTCGAATTGGCGGTCGTCGTCGAGTGCCGCGCCGGAAAGGATTCCGCTCGGGTGCGGCGCGGGCGGCTTGACGTCTATCGCCTTTTCTCTCTTAGCCACTGCAACGCCCCTTTCATCAGCACTTCAAA
>JAXIPK010000156.1:0-3584 GCA_045402975.1 Acidobacteriota bacterium | reverse complement strand
CGAAGCGCAGCAGTGGCTGGCGAAAGCCAAGCAGGCCGACCCGGACAACCTGGAGATCGGGTTCCAGGAGGCGCTGCTCTACGAATCGCAGGGACAGTTTGAGGGCGCCATCACCGTGCTCTCCGACATGGTGGCGCGGATGACGCGCGCCTCCGGGCTGTACTGCCCCGAGGCGCGCGTCATCCGCGCCACCATGTCGGAGAGTACGGTGATGGCGCCCTCAAACTGTCCCTGCGATTCGTAGAGCAGCGCCTCCTGGAATCCGATCTCCAGGTTGTCCGGGTCGGCCTGCTTGGCTTTCGCCAGCCACTGCTGCGCTTCGGCAAACTTTTTCTGATGGCGGTAGACCTGCGCGATGCGCATCGCCACTTCGCCGTCGTCGGGGTCGGCCTTGGCCAGCTCCTGGTACTCGGTCAGAGCTTCGTCCAGCCGCTCGCCTTCCAGCAGCGCTTCCGCCAGGCGGCGGCGCAGCTCAAAGTTCTTTGGGTCGAGCTGGACCGCGCGACGATAGGCGTCAATGGCGTTTTCGTGGTTGCCCGCCTGCTCATAGGCGAAGGCCAGCGACGCTAGCAGGCGCGGCGTAGCCGACTCCGCCGTGGCGCTGGTCAGCAGCTCCACCGCTTTCTGATATTCGCCCTTGTCGCTGTAGACAGAGGCCAGGGCCGAGAGGCCCACTTCCGAGCTCGGCTCGCGCTCCAGCAATTGCTTGAGCGCCGCCTCGGCCTTGGGCAGGTCGTTCGACAGCCGGTAGAGCCGCGCTAAATCGAGCAGCGAGTCGGTGTCGTCCGGGGCCAGCCGCGCCACCTGTTCGTATTCCTGAATGGCCAGTGCGAGGGTGTCCTTGGGAGTAGCGCCCGCTTCCGACGGGCTGGCATCAGTCTCCCCCAGCGTCTGGAAGTAGACGCGGCCCAGCAGTCGGTGCGCCGCCAGGTTGTCCGGATCTTTTTCTACCAGCGCCCGCGCCTCAACCACTGCCTCGCGGATGCGCCCGCTGCGGCGGTAGGCCTCCGCCAGTTGCACCACCGCGTCGCCGGCGTTGGGGTCGTACTTCAGCGTTTCCTTGAACTCGTCAATGGCGCGGCGAAGCTGCTCGCTGCGGTTGAAGTCGCCCGCCAGCTCCAGGTAGAGCCGGCCGAGCGTGTAGTGGTAGTAGGCTTCGCCCTTGGCGTCCGCCGAGCTCGTCGCCGGCGGTTTCGTTTCCTGCGGGAACGCGGCAACAGGGATCAGCAGCAGCAAGAGCCACGAGAACTTGGGAAGAGCTTTCACCGGTGGTTGTCCTCTCTCCGAATCACCCAAAAAGGAATTATTCCACACACTTGGATGCGGGTCAAACTCCCGCGGTTAGGTTACTGCAGGGGCTTGGCTGCGGACTCCAGCGTGGCCGCCGTCTGGGGGCCGAAGAGCGAGTGCCGCCGCTGGCCCTGGCGGTCGTAGATGAACGTCGCCGGCAGTACCCCGCTCCAGTTCGTGTCGATGGCGTTGATGAAGGTGTCGGGATCGTCGGTTTCCCGGCGGATGAAAACCGCAAACGACGGGCGCTGCTCAGCAAGGAACTTCTTCACCTCGGTGTCGCGGGCGCTGGCGGTGTCGAGCGAAACGGAAAGGAACACCACGCCGCGGTTGCTCCACTCGCGGTCGAACTGAATCAGCTCAGGGAATTCTTCGCGGCAGGGCTCGCACCAGGTGGCCCAGTAGTTGACCACTACGACGCGGCCGCGCTCCGCCGCCAGCCGCTCCTGCAAACCCTTCAGGTCAATCCACTCGGCTTCGGAGGTGAAGCGGCTGGGGGGCTGCGGCGCCGACGGCGCGCACGCCACCGCGAGCGCTGCGGCGGCAGCGAGCAGGAATAGAAAGGCCGGATTAGCCCGAGACACGCTTGATGGTGCAGCCGAATGCCTTCTTACCGGTGTTGGCCACCTGGGCGCCGTTCACCACGGCGTCGAGCGCCTCGCGCGCTTCGCCGGAGTTCAGGCTGGTGTCTTCGTGGCTGGCGTCGAGCCGCCCGTGGTAGCGCAGCACGCCGGCTGAATCAATCAGGTACGCCTCCGGCGTCACTGAGGCGCCGAAGTAGTCGGCGATGCGGTTGTCTTCGTCCTTGAGGATGGTGAAGGTAAAACCATTCTTGGCCGCGTGCTCGCGGATGGTCTCCACCGACTCGGTGCGGTTGGAGTTGACACCCACCAAGCGGATGCCCTTGGCGGCGTAGTCGCGGCCCAGCGCTTCCATGCGCGAGTTGTACCCGTTCGAGTACGGGCACTGCGTTGAAATCCAGATGAGCAGCACGCCCTTGGGGCCCTTCAAGCTGGCCAGCGAATGCGACTGCCCGTTGATGTCCGGCAGAGTGAAGTCGGCCACCGCCTGGCCGACCGCCACTTGCGCCGCCGGCGCCGGCGGCCCGGAGTAGACGTTCCAGCCCACCACCGCTGCGCCGGCCAGGATCACCAGCGTCGCCGTCACTACAAATAGTTTCCGCATAGCTCCTCCCTCCGTATTCCTAGCCTACCTCAATAGGACGCCGCTCCGCCCCAAAATGTTTCATCGCGGGCTTTGGTAGCGGCGAGGAACCCGCCAGTCCGCCCGTGGCGGACTGGTCCTCGTCGGCAGTTCCTTCCTGAAAGATTACTGCGATACCCCCAGCTGCCAGAAGAGGAAGCTCATCTCGTCGGTCAGGTCTTCGATCTGCTTGGAGACCGGCAAGCCGCCCGAATGGCCCGCCTTGGTGTCGTAGCGCAGCAATGCCGGCCGGCTGCCGCCGTTGGAAGCCTGCACCAGCGCCGCCATCTTGCGGGCATGCAGTGGATCGACGCGCGTGTCGGAGTCGCCGGTGATGAAGAGCACCGCCGGATACTTCGTCCCCGCCTTCACGTTCTGATAGGGCGAGTAGGCGCGGATGTAGCGGAACTGCTCGGCGTCCTCCGAGGAGCCGTACTCCGGCACCCAGAAGCGCGCCACCAGGAATTTCTGGTAGCGCACCATGTCGAGCAGCGGATAGGAGCAAACCACCGCGCCGTAGAGCTCCGGCCGCTGCGTCATCGCCGCGCCCACCAGCAACCCGCCGTTCGACCCCCCGGCGATGGCCAGCTTGTCCGCCCGCGTGTAACCGCTCTCGATCAGCCACTCCGCGGCGGAGATGAAGTCGTCGAAGACATTCTGCTTCTTCTCGCGCATTCCCGCCTTGTGCCACTTCTCGCCGAACTCGCCGCCGCCGCGCAGATTGGGCACGGCGTAGACGCCGCCCTGCTCCACCCACACCACCGCCCGCGAAGAAAACCCGGGCGAGAGGCTCAGGTTGAACCCGCCGTAACCGGTGAGCAGCGTGGGGTTGGAGCCGTCGAGGCGAATGCCCTTCTTGTGCACCAGCCACATCGGCACCAGCGTCCCATCCTTCGACTCGTACCACACCTGCCGCACCACGAACTTGTCCGCGTCCACCGGCACCTTCAGCCGCGCCCACACCGATTGCTTTCCGCTCGCCAGGTCGTAGCGGTAAATGGTCGTCGGCATGTGGAATGAGCTGAAGGAGTAGAACGCCTCCGGGGTCGCCCAGCGGCCGCTGAACGTGCCCACCGAGCCCAGCGCCGGCA
>JAXIPK010000303.1:0-6363 GCA_045402975.1 Acidobacteriota bacterium | reverse complement strand
TCGCCGGGCTGGATGACGCGGTCGGTGGGCTCGGCGTGGCCGCGCGCTGGCCCGACCACCACGCTGATGAACGGCACGGTGGCGCCGAATTCTTCAGTGCGCCGGCGCAAGTAGTTGGCGACGTCGTTCTCCGTGCTCTTGCCCGGCGTGATGACTTTGGCGGAAAGCGCCTCGCGGATGATCTTGTCGGTGTAGTTCGCCGCTTCGCGCAGCAGCGCGACTTCTTCCGGCAGGCGGCGCCCGCGAAAGGAAACCACCACCGGCTGCGCGGGGGCAAAGCGCGAGGCCCAGTCGGCGCCCAGGGTTTCCAGCAAGTAGTCGCGCATGCCGACGGTGAGGCCGTCGGCGAGCGGGATGTCGCGCGAGATATCGAGCGCCACCCGCTTGGGGTTGAGCTCCGTCATCACCTTCTTCAAATGCGGCTTGATGCCTTCGCCGCGATACACAATGATTTCGTCGTAGATGCCGCTGTCCTTCACCGGCGTGACGTCGTAGCTGGCCACGATGGCGGTCTTGCGGAAGCCTTTCGGGGTGCGGGCAAAAAGAAAAGCGCTGCGCGCCACCACGCGCCCGCCGGCCACGTCTTCGGCGATGGGGTCGCGGGCGTTCTCGCGGGTGAACACCAGCCAGGCATCGAAGCCGTGCTGCTCGAGCGCCTGCGGCAGCAGGACGTCGAGGCGGCGCTTGCGGATGGCGCGCGCCTGCTCGGCGGCGTCCGGCTCCGGCGCGGCCGCGGCGCCCAGGGCAAAGGTCAAACCGATCAACGAAAGCAGCAGCCAGCGCATCGCCTCACCTCAGTGAAAGATTGACCGAGGGATGGTACACCACTCCGGCCCGCGGGGGCGAGTCCCGGCGCCAGGCAAAGATTCTTCTTGCAGGCGGGACGGGCCTGGTATAGAAACGGCGCAGTTTGGGAGCAGGACAGGCGGTTCGGAAAGTGGAGCAAACGAGGCGGAGGCCAAGCGAGTGGCTCCCGTCGAATACCCAACCGGGGAGAGGCGAACAACCATGACGGCATACAGGTTGCGTGTGCTTTTTTGCCTGCTGATGGGAGTTGCGCTGGGGCTGGCCGCGGCCGCTCCGGCCGCCGCTCAGGCACAGTCCAACGCCGGAGACCTGGTCGGGAATATCACCGACCCCACCGGCGCGGTCATCTCCGGCGCCACGGTGACGGCGCGCAACCTCGACACCGGACTGGTGCGCTCCGCCACCACTGACGACGAAGGCGGCTACCGACTGCTGACCCTGCCCCCGGGCCGCTACGAGATTACGGTGGAGAGAGACGGCTTCCAGAAGGCTCGCAACCCCGAGCTCCGCATTGAAATCGGCCATCGCGCCGTGTGGGACGTAAGCCTCACGCTCGGCTCCCGTGAAACGATTGTGGAGGTCACGTCCGAGACCCAGCTGGTCGAGACCACCAACACGGCCATCACCCAGACCATCACCTCGGTGCAGAAGGACAACCTCCCCATCAACGAGCGCAACTACATCAACTTCAGCCAGCTCGACTCCGCCGTGCGCTCCGATAGCGCCCAGTTCATCGGCGCCGCGCCTTCCAGCGGCCTGAACTTCGGCGGCCAGCGCGGCCGCTCCAACCAGGTCTCCGTCGACGGCGCCGACGCCACCGACAACTCCGTCAACGGCGTGCGCTCCACCGTCTCCCAGGAAGCGGTGCAGGAGTTCCAGATCGTCACCAACAGCTACATGCCCGAGTTCGGCCGCGCCATCGGCGGCGTGGTCAACATCGTCACCAAGGGCGGCGGCAACGACTTCCACGGCAACCTCTTCGGGTTCATCCGCAACCGCCATTTTGAAGCCCGCAACCCCTTCTCCACCTCCTCGGACCCGGCGTTCACTCGCGAGGAAGCGGGCTTCAGCCTGGGCGGGCCCCTCAAGAAAGACCAAACCTTCTGGTTCTTTTCCTTCGAGCAGCGCCGCCGCGAAGAGGCGGGCTTTTCCACCATCGGGGGGGACAACTTCGGGTTTGTATCCACTCCCTGTCCGGTGGGAGCGCCCGGCCTGCTGACGCCGGACCAGGCCGCCTTCGTAGCCAACGCCGCGGTTCCCTTCGCGGTGCGCGCCGGCTACTGCGGGGCCCTGCGCGAGGCTTCGGCGGTCGCCATCAACGGCTTGACCACCACCGGCTTCCCCGTCTTCCCCAGCACCGGCGCCCTGCTGCCGGCCTCGTTTGTGCGGCTGGGCGCGCTCTCGGGCGACTACCCGGTGGACGAAGCCACCAGCTTCTGGTCGGCCCGTTTCGACCATCGCTTCGATGCCCACAACAATTTCTTCCTCCGCGGCAGCTTCAGCCCCAGCACCATCCGCGGCCTGCAGGTGAACGCGCAGAACCAGACGTTCGGGTTGAACGCCTGGTCGCGCACCTCCGAGCAGTCGTATCGCGACTGGGCGGTGGTGGCGCAAAACGTGAGCGTCTACGGCAACTGGGTCAACGAAGGCCGCTTCCAGTTCGCGCGCCGCGGGCTGAGCTACACGCCGTCGAGCGCCCCGGGACGCCCGGGCGAGCCGCTGGGCGGCAATGGCCTGGGGGTGGACATCGGCGGCTTCGCCCACTTCGGCCGCGAGCCCTTCTCCCGCGTGGACCGCATCGAGCGCCGCTGGCAGTGGACCGACAACGTCAGCCTGCTTCACGGCCGCCACACCTTCAAGTTCGGCGGTGACCTCAACTTCATCCAGATCCGCCCGCGTTTTTCCAACAACCAGGTCTTCGAGCTGAACTTCGGCGGCACCATGCGCTTCGGCGGCCTGCCCGCCAGCACCCTGAGCCCGACCTTCGCCGCCTTTGGCGCCCCGGGTCTGACTTCGGTTCAAGCCTACGGTCTCGGCCTGCCCAGCAGCCTGGTGCAGGGCATCGGCGACACCTCCAGCTCGTTCAACAACACCGCTCTGGGTTTCTACGCCCAGGACAGTTGGAAAGTCCGCCCCAACTTCACGCTCAACTACGGCGTCCGCTGGGACGGCGAATTCAGCCCCATCCTGCCCGCCTTCAACTCCTTCACCGCCACCGCCGAATCGCTGATGGGCGTGGGCGAAGGCATCCCGCGCGACTGGAACAACTGGCAGCCGCGCGTCGGCTTCGCCTGGGACCCGTGGAAGGACGGCAAGACCGTCATCCGCGGCGCCTATGGCTTCTTCTTTGACCACCCGCTGCTGGCCCTGGCCTTCAACTCCGACACCGCCGACGGCGCCCAGTCCACGCAGCAGATCATCGCCGGCGGTGCGCCCTGCGCCACCAGCATTCTGAGTGCGGCCGGCCTCGCCTGCCTCAACGCCGCCTCCATCTTCCAGGGCATCCTGAACACCGGCGTGGGCGACCCGCTGAACTTCGGCTACTTGCCCAGCGAGCAGCGGTTCAACTCCTTCCTCTCCAACTCCATCTTCGTCGACCAGAACTTCTGCCCCCAGGTCGACCCCGACCCCGACCCGGCTCGCTTCTGCAACTTCGGCACCAGCTTCCCGCTTCCCATCCTGCCTTTTACCCTGCCGGTGGCCAACGACTTCGTCTACGGCTATGCCCAGCAGTGGAACCTGACCTTCGAGCGCGAGCTGGCCCACGACCTCGGCTTCAGCATCAGCTACCAGGGCGTCAAGGGCGACCACCTGAACCGCCCCCGCAACATCAACTCGCCTGACCCGGCCTTGCTGGTGCTCAATGCCCGCAACGCCATTTCCGCCGGACTGGCGACTGCCGGGGCCAACCCGCTGACCATCGGCATTCCGGGCGCGGCGGGCTGCATCAACACCGCCGGCGGCGGCAGCATTCTGGTGAGCATCCCGGGAATTTTCGGCACCGGCTTCGCCGCGGCCGGCTGTGCCGGCGCACCGCTTGGCTTTATCGGCTCGCCGGCCGCGTTCAATTTCTTCCGGCCCTCGGGTCCCAACTTCGCCTTCACCGGCGGCCTAGGCGTGCCCGATGCCGCCATCCTCAACGTGGCCACGCTGGCCGGTTATCCGCTGGGCCCGCAGCCCGGCTTCTTCATTCCCTTCAGCGACGTCAACCAGCAGGAGTCGAGCGGCTCCTCCATCTACCACGGCCTGTCGGTCAACCTGCGCAAGCGCATGGGCAACCACTACCAGTTTCTGGCCAGCTATACGTGGTCGCACGCCATTGACGACTCCACCGACCTGCAGACGCTGCTCAACCCGCAGGACAACCGCAACACCGCCCCCGAGCGCAGCAGCTCCACCTTCGACCAGCGCCACCGCTTCGTCTTCAGCGGCGTCTTCGAAAGCCCCTACCGCTGGCAGGACGAGGGCTTCTGGAAGAAGTTCCTCGCCGACTTCATGGTGGCGCCCATTTGGTCCATCAGCTCTGGCCGGCCCTACACCGTGCTGAGCGGGCAGGACACCAACCTCGACTTCGGACCCTTCACCGACCGGCCGAGCCTGGTTCCGGTCGGCACCCCGGGCTCCATCACCTCACCCGACCTCCCCGGCCTGGCGTTCATTCCCGCCAACGTCTGCCCGGCCACCAGCGCCCCCACCACGGTTTTCTGGGGCTGCACCGGCAACCTGGGACGCAACACTGAAACCCGCCCCTACACCTGGAACCTCGACCTCCGCCTCGCTCGCCGCATCAGCTTCAACGAGCGGCTGAGCCTCGAGGCCATCATGGATATTTTCAACGTCTTCAACCGCTTCAACGTCGGCGACGTCAACTTCCTCTGCGACCCCATCGGCGGCCGCTGCATCGCCGGCCAGCCCACCGCCTCGCTGGCCACCCGCCAGTTTCAGTTCGGCTTGCGCTTGAACTGGTAGATTCACTCCATCGCCTGGAGGGCAAAGCGCCCGGCCTCGCGGCCGGGCGCTTCGCTTTTGGTTCCGTCGCCTAGTGATCCGTTGGGAGTACCACGCCGAAAACTTCCTCAGCATGGTTCGGCTCGGGTGCATGAAAATTATGCTGCGGTATTTGTGACCGCCGATGTAGTCTCGTTCGCGTGGCTCGGCGAAGCCACCCCGGCGATTTGGAGGCAGGATTGCGACCACCGTTTAGATCCAAGCAGGAGGTCATCATCGACGCGCCATTGGAAGCAGTGTGGTCGTTCAGCATGGATCTGACGAAAATCCCAGAGTTCCATCCTCGCGTCTTCAAGGTCGATCTTATTGATGGGAAGGCATTTCGCGAACCAGGCGTGTCGTATCAATGCCATCTTTCGGGCGGGAAGCATACCTGCATTGAGAAGGATATCGAAATCGTGCCGCTGCAGAAGATCGTCACCGTTTTGACAGAGGACACGTTCGGTATAGGTAGGATTCTCAGCGACTACACGGTGGAAACGACGTTCCGCAAGCTCGGCGATGCTTCAACCAAGGTGGAGATCAGCCACTATTACTCGACGACAAGCCTGAAAGCCAAGCTCCTCAACTTAATCGCGAAAGGCAAGATCGCCCGCGAGACTCAGGCAACTTTGAATGCAGCCAAAGCTGCCATAGAAGTCGCACGCTCTCTAGGGTAGGAGGTTTATGAGACCGGTTCTAGTCTTTCAGCAGGCTTTCCTGTTTTTCCGCCAATGCTTCGGTGGGCAACTGCCGCAGGGCTGAGAGCGTGCCGCGCATCCGACTAATGCGCTCCCGCAATTCCAGGTAGGCGTTGTTGATTATCGTCGCGCCGCGCTTCACCGAGTTCTCCAGCGTGTCGTCAAACTCATTCAGCAGGGCGTCCACCTGAGCCAGGTACGCCTCCAGGTTTTCCTGCTCGATGGAGCGGGCGAACTGCAAGTGGAGGTTGTAGAGGGCGAGCAGAAACGGAACCGTCAGGCTGTAGGGCATCAGCAGCACGCGCTGCTTGTAGGCGTCGATGTGCGCCGTGCGGCAGGCAAAGTAGGCCGCGTCGGGGATGGCGGCTACGCCGAAGCTCGCCGTCGTCGCGGCGTCGATGTACTTCGTGACTTCTTCGACCTTCTTCAGAACGATCTTTTCGATCTTGGCCAGCAGCTCGGCCCGCTGCCGCTCGTCTTCCACCACCGAGAGTTGTTCCAGCTCTTTCACCGCCGGCCACTTGGAGTCGATGGGCAGGCGTTTGCGGTTGGGCAGGATGAGCGCGAACTCCACCGGCTTGCCGCCGACTTTGAACTGGGTGTCGCCCATGTCGGGCGGGAACTTGGCGAACGCCTCGGCCAGCACTTCTTCGCCGGCGGCGCCGCGCGACTGTGAGCCCACCAGCACGGCCTCAATCTTCTGGATGGCGGCGCGGTTTTTTTCTTCGAACTCGCGGCGGGTTCGGAACTCGGTGTCGATACTGCCCAGCGTTCCCTTCAGGCGCTCCATGTCGCCGGCCAGATCGCTCGGCAGGCGCGTCTCCACCGCCTTGACCCGCGCGGCCAGCCCGCCCACCTCGACTCCCGA
>JAXIPK010000108.1:0-5903 GCA_045402975.1 Acidobacteriota bacterium | reverse complement strand
CCGAAGGCTCGTTCGAGCGCGAGCGCGCCGTGCGCAGGCACGTCGGCGACTTCACGCTGTTCATGACCGGCATGTTCCCCGAAAGCGTGGCCACGCAGCGGCGTCGTCGCGCGTTCCGCGCGGCCGATTTGCTTCTCGACTATGTGAAGACCGGCAAAGAGTCGTACTTCATCGTCTCGTCGTTCGATCAGTTCGAGTACCGCGAGCAGGCGCCGACCTTTCGCCGTCTGTCGGAGGCGTTCGAGCTCTGCGTCTACGGGCTCAACCTGGTGAAGCAGGATTTGGAGCGCTACCAGGGCGACTATTACCGCCGCCTGGCTTCGACGCTGGACGCCGACCCCGCCTGAGATTCCACTTTCCCGTTCTCGGCCGCGCTGTGGGAAACTAGGCGCCGATGGCTTCGACCTGCCCCATCTGCGAGAAGCGACGCGGCAAGCGCCATTGCCCGGGCCTGCCGCGCAGCCGTTGGAGCCCTTCGGCTTCGCTCAGGACAAGCGACGCGACGGCCCACCCCATCTGCGCGCAATGCTGCGGCGAGCAGCGCGAAGTGGGAATTGACTGCCCGGCCGACTGCCAGTACTTGATTGCCGCCCATCGCTATGAGGCGGAGCGCCGCGAGGGCCAGCCGCCGGGCGAGCTGGCGTTTCCCAAGGTGGAGATTGACCGGCGCTTCCTGCAAGGCCAGCAGGCACTGATGACCGGGCTGAGTATTTTTCTGGTGCGGCTGGCGCAGGAGAATCCCGATGTGCGCGATGCCGACGTGCTGGCGGCGCTCGATTCGCTGGCGCAGAGCTACCAGACGCTGGAGGCCGGCTTGTACTACGAGCAGGCGCCGGCGGGCGCGGCGGCGCAGCGCGTCGGCGCGGCAATCAGGCAGTACCTTGAGCAGTTCTCGCAGGAGCAGCAGAAGCAGGGAGCGTCCAGCCTGCGCCCGGGCGATGCTCTGCGGGCGCTGGTGTTCCTGCGTCGCTGGGGCCAGGTGGAAGGCAACGGGCGGGCGCTCTCGCGCCGCTACCTGGAGTTCCTTCGCGCCCAGTTTCCGCCCGAAGCTCGCGCGCCCGAGCCGCCCCGCATCGTCATTCCCGGGGCGTAGAACGCCGGCGGCGTTGCTTTGCGCCCGCGGGCACTTGTGAGAGAATGGGCCGATGAAACGCTCGTTTCCTGCAACTGTTTGGCGCGAGGAGAACTGGTTTGTCGCGCAGTGCTTGGACGTGGATGTGGCGAGCCAGGGCGAGACAGAGGAAGAAGCCCTCGCCAATTTGAAGGAAGCGCTGGAATTGTACTTCGAGCCGCCGCGGGCCACGCGACCTCCGAAGGTTCGCATGATCGAGGTCGAGATTGGGGCGGCTTAAGCCGCAGCCTTTCCGCGAAGTCAAGCGCCGCCTGGAAGCCGCGGGGTTCTTTGAGGCCAGCCAGAAGGGCAGCCACGTCAAGTTCGTCCGCCGGCTGGGCGACACTGTCGACACGGCGATTGTCCCCAAGAAGCGCGAGATAGCGGTCGGGACTCTTCGTAGCATCCTCAACCAAGCGCACATTGACCTCGACGAGTGGGAGAGGCTGGCTTAGCCGGCGGCGCGGCGCTGATTCTCAACCATCCTTCTGGAGCGCTTCCCATCCCCGTAGCCACCGCAACCGGGGGCGGCGGAAAGTCGAGCTTGACAGTTCGCCTTTCTTTCGCCTATGCTTCTGATGCAGGCCGAACCCGGCCGGGAGCAAGCGATGGCGCTCACCCGAAGACAGAAACAGGTGCTCGACCACATCGTGCATTTCATCGACCGCCACGGCTACTCGCCGTCGTTTGAAGAGATCGCCGTCGGGTTGAAGCTGACTTCGCTGGCCACCGTCCACAAGCACCTGCAGACGCTGGAGAAGAAAGGGTTCATCCGGCGGGGCTACAACCGCAGCCGCTCAATTGAGGTGACGCAGTTGCCGCGGCCGGTGAAGGAGCAGGTGGCGCGCCACGCGGTCGACCTTCCGCTGATGGGGCGTATCGCCGCCGGCCAGCCGGTCGAGGCGATTGAGAATCCGGAGACGCTGTCGCTGGGCGACTTCGTGCGCGGCGGGAACGTTTTTGTGCTCGAGGTCAAGGGCGACTCGATGGTGGACGACCACATCCTGGAGGGCGACTACATCATCGTCGAGCAGACCGAAAACGCCAACAACCGCGACATCGTGGTGGCGCTGGTGGGCGGCGACGACGCCACTCTCAAGCGCTTCTTCCGCGAGGCGAACGGGAAAGTGCGCCTGCAACCCGCCAACTCTCAGATGGAACCCATCGTTCTGCCCGCCAAGGACGTAAAGATTCAGGGCCGCGTCATCGGCATCCTCCGCCGGTATTAGCCCGAGCCCGCCACCTTCCTTCCCAGATAGACAGTCATCATTCGTGGAGGAAGCCCAAAAGGTTTTCCCCACACCCCTTCCCAGGTGACGCGGCGCGCGGCATTCTTGACGGCAAGACTCCCTTCGGCAAGCTCAGGGTCTCCGCTTCGCTCCGAGAAGTCGGTGGCCTCCGTGGATCGCTAGGGCAGAGTCGCTAGCCCCAAACTTGCCATTGCATTCTGGGCTTGTCAGAAGAAGGAGCGTAGGTGTAGAAAAGAAAACGTCGAACCGGAAATTCCAGTTAAGGAGGACAAGAATGCTGATACTGATTATCTTGTTACTGCTGTTGTTCGGAGGGGGATTCTTTGGGTATAGGAGCTACGGTCCTCGCGGCGGCATTGGAATAGGAGGGGTCATTCTGTTGATCCTCGTGCTTTGGCTATTGTTGGGAGGCGGTATGGGGCACCTAAGGTAGCAAGAGATCCAGCGGCGCGTACCGTTAGTGCTTGAGCACGCGGTAGCATTGTGCGTCTCGTAGTCCAATTCTATGGAAATCTCACTCCCAGCCTATGAGCGGAAAAGAACCTCTTCGCGGTGGAACTGCCGCACCGCGACAAACAACGCCGCTCCGGCATAGACGCAGTTGACCCCGAAGACCAGCGCAATCAGACCCCAGGGGAAGTTGCCGGTGAAAATCTCCCGCGCCATCAGGCTGACGTTGACCACCGGCAGCAGCGCCAGCTTGGCGTTGAACTCCACCCCCGGCATCATCGCCATGGCGGCGGGAATGATGGACATCAGGATGACCGGGCCGACGTAGCTCTGCGCCTCCTTGAAGCTGCGCGCGAACAGCGCCAGGCTCAGCATCACTCCGGCGAAGAACACCGCCAGCGGCAGCACCAGCAGGAACACCGCCGCCACAGCCGTCAGGCTGATGCTGTAGGCGTGCCCGCGCGTCATCTCCTGCGTGTAGCTCCGCGCGAACTGCATGGTGAAGGAAAAAGACGCCAGCGCCAGCGAAGAGGTGACGAGCGAAAAGAGCAGCACCAGGAGGAACTTGCCCAGCACCAGCTCAGAGCGGCCCACCGCGGTGGCCAGGATGGTCTCCAGCGTGCCGCGCTCCTTTTCGCCCGCCGTCAGGTCGGTGGCGACGTTGACGGCCCCGGTCAGCGTCAACAGGATGATGAAGTAGGGCAGCATGCCGGCGAGCTTCATTCCGCCGACTTTGTCCGCCGAGGCCACGTTCTCCGGCCGCGTCTGCACGGGGTGGAGCAGAGCGGGCGCCAGCCCGCGCGCCGTCACGCGCTCCTCGACAACCGTATCGCGGTAGTCGCGCAGAACTTCCTCCAACCGGCGCGCCGCTGCCTCCGAGCGCGGCTCGGCGCTGTAGTAGTAGATCTTCAGCGACGCCGCCTCGGCGCCAGCCGCCCTCTCCGTCTCGAAGCCCGGCGGGAATTCGAGCGCGGCCCGCAGCTTCTTGTCGCCGATTTGCCGCGCGTAGTCGGCGGCATAGGGCACGACCTCGAACCCCTCGTGCGCGCGGAGTTTTTCCGCCAGGCGCGGCGCGTTTTCCTCGCCGATGAGCATCAGAGAAGCCTTCTGGGTGCGCAGCTTCTGCACGCTGCTCTCCGCCACCTCGCCAATGCCTACGCTCAGCAGCGGGAAGACGACGACGGGAAAGATGATGGTTGCGAAGATGTTGCGCCGGTCGCGCAGCGCGTCGGTAAGCTCCTTGCGGAAAACAACGAGAATGTTGGCCAGTTTCATGTCCGCTCTCTAACTCCGGAAGAGAACCTCCTCGCGTTCGAATTGGCGTGCGGCGAACCACAACGCCGCCCCGGCGTAGACGCAGGAAGAAAGGAAAACCAGCCCGATGAGCGGCCAGGGGTATTGTCCGGTAAAGATTTCCCGCGCCACCAGACTGACGTTGAGGATGGGCACCAGAGCGAGCTTGGCGTTGAGCTCGACCCCCGGAATGAACGACGCCAGCGCCGGCAGGATGGTGAGAAAGACCAGCGGTGTGGTGTAGGTCTGTGCTTCGCGGAAGTTGCGCGCCAGCAGCGCCACCGCCAGCAGCGTTGCGGAGAACAGCACCGCCAGCGGGAGCACCAGCAGGAACACGGTGGCGGCAGCCTTGCCGCTCAACGCAATGACGAACCCGCCCGTAACACGGCCGAGATACCCGGCCCCGGCGAGCAGAACCACCGCCAATGAGCCGATGGACAGGATCGTAGTGAGCGTCGAGGTGGAAAAGACCAGCAGGAACTTGCCCAGCGCCAGCTCCAGACGGCTGACGGCGCTGGCCAGGATGGTCTCGATGGTGCCCCGCTCTTTTTCCCCGGCGGTGACGTCAATCGCCGGATAGATGGCGCCGGTGAGCGTAAAGAGAATCACCATGTAGGGGACGATGAAGCCGAGTATCACGCCGGTGACCTTCTCGGCCGAGGCGACATTCTCCCGTTTCCACTGGAACGGAGTCAGCACGTCGGTGGAGAGGCCGCGGGCGGCGAGGCGCTCCTTGACGACCTGGTCGCGGTAGTCGCGCACCACGCGCTCGAGGGTGCGCACCGTGCTGCGCGAGCGCAGTTCGCCTTCAAAGTGATAGATGGGAACCGTCTGCGGTTCCTCCGGCGCGTTCTGGACTTTTTCTTCCAGCCCGGGCGGGAACTCCACCGCGGCGCGCAGCTGCTTGTCGTTGATGCGCTGCGTGTAGTCGTCGGCGGCGGGGACGATCTGGAAGCCCTCCTGCTCGCCGATTTTCTGCGCCAGCGTGGGAGCGTTCTCCGCGCCCAGCAGCATCACCGGAGCCGTCTGCCGCTGCGCCCGGCTGGCGAAGAAAATCATCAGCCCAATCATGCCGCCCATCAGGATGGGGAAGGCGAGGATGGGGACGACGATGCTGCTGATGATGGTGCGGCGGTCGCGCAGCACGTCGGTCAGCTCCTTGCGGAAGATGATGCCGACGTGGCCCAGTCTCATGCGGCGCTCTCCACCGCCTGCACGAAGATGTCTTCCAGGTCGGTCAGGCTGGTCTGCTGGCGGAGCTCGGCGAGCGTGCCTTCGCGCAGCAGCTTGCCGTTGTGGATGATGCCGATGGTGTCGCAGAGCTTTTCCGCCTCGCTCATCACGTGGGTGGAGAAGATGACCGTCTTGCCGCGGGTGCGGCAGTCGCGGATGAAGCCGACGATGGTGCGGGCGGTCATGACGTCGAGGCCGACCGTCGGTTCGTCGAAGATCATCACCGGCGGGTCGTGCACCAGGGTGCGGGCGATGGAGACCTTCTGCTTGTTTCCGGTGGAGAGCTTGTCGCAGCGCATGGAGGCGTGGGGGCCTAGGTCGAGCAGGGCGAGGAGGTCGTCGGTACGTTTCTTGAGGGTTGCGTTGTCGAGGCCGTTCAGCCGCCCGAAGTATTCCACCGTCTCGCGCGCCGTCAGCCGGCCGTAGAGCGCCGTCGCGGTGGAAAGGAAGCCGACGTGAGCGCGCACCTGCTCGGGCGGCTCGACGATGTCGAACCCCGCCACCCGCGCCGTGCCGTGGGTGGGCTTGAGGATGGTGGCCAGCATCCGCAGCGTGGTGGTCTTGCC
>JAXIPK010000061.1:0-9593 GCA_045402975.1 Acidobacteriota bacterium | reverse complement strand
GCCGGGCGGGGGCGGGGTCGAGCAAGACGCGGCGGCTCGCCGTCATGAGCCGCAACTGCACGAGTTGCACGCCGACCTGGGCCAGCAGGCGAGCGAGCTCCGCGAGCGGCACGTCCGGGCGCAATGAGGGGTCGAGGATGGCGTAGAAGCGAGGAAGCGTGAAAGACACTTTCTCAAACGGCAACGTGCTGCGGCAGAAAACGCTCGACAAAGTGCGTATCCATGCGGCCGGCCTGAAAGTCAGGGTCGGCCAGGATCTTGCGGTGCAGTGGAATCGAGGTGTGGACACCCTCGATGACGAACATCTCCAGGGCCCGCGCCATGCGCGCCAGAGCTTCCCGGCGGTCTTTGCCGTGGGTGATGAGCTTGGCGATCATCGAGTCGTAGTAGGGCGGGATGACGGCCTCGGCGTAGGCGGCGGTGTCCACGCGCACGCCGGTGCCGCCGGGCGAATGAAAGGTGCTGATGCGTCCGGCCGAGGGTTGGAAGGTTTCCGGGTCTTCGGCCACGATGCGGCACTCGATGGCGTGGCCGCGCAACTGCATCCCGGGGCGGATCAGCGCCTCCAGGCCCTCGCCGGCGGCGAGCAGAATCTGCTTCTTGACCAGGTCCAAGCCCGTGACCATTTCGGTGACGGCATGTTCGACCTGGATGCGAGTGTTCATCTCGATGAAGTAGAAGTTGCCCTGCTCATCCATCAGGAACTCGATGGTGCCGGCGTTGTTGTAGCCGATATCACTCATCGCCCGCACCACCTTGTCGCCCATCTGCTGCCGGACTTCTTCACTGACCGCGGGCGAGGGCGACTCCTCAATCAGTTTCTGGTGGCGGCGCTGGATGGTGCACTCGCGCTCGCCCAGGTGGGCGACGTGGCCGTGCATATCGCCCACCACCTGGAACTCGATGTGCCGCGGGCGGGCGATGAACTTTTCGAGGTAAACGTCGGCGTTGCCGAAGGCCTGCCGGGCTTCGTGCTGGGCGGTGGCAAGGAAGTTCGCCAGCTCCGACTCCTTCCAGGCGACGCGCATGCCGCGCCCGCCGCCGCCGGCCGCCGCCTTGATGATGACGGGGTAGCCGATGCTCGCAGCGATGCGCGCGGCTTCTTCCTCGGACTGGACGACGCCGTCGGAGCCCGGCAGCACCGGGAGCCCGGCGCGGGCCATCTCCTGTCGGGCGCGGTCCTTCTGCCCCATAAGGCTGATGAGCTCGGGGCGCGGCCCGATGAAGGTGATGCCGGAGGTTTCGCAGACTTCGGCGAAGTTCGAGTTTTCGGCCAGAAAGCCGTAGCCGGGATGAACGGCCTCGGCGCCGGTGACCTCGGCGGCGCTGATGATGTGGGGGATGTTGAGGTAGCTATCGGCGGCGCGCGCCGGCCCGATGCAGATGGCTTCGTCGGCGAAGCGCACGTGCAGCGAGTAGCGGTCGGGTTCGGAATAGACCGCCACCGTCTTGATGCCCAGCTCCTTGCAGGCGCAGATGACCCGCAGGGCAATCTCTCCGCGATTGGCGATGAGAATCTTCTTGAACATGGCGGTGGCGGAAGTTACTTCTTCTTGGCAGGACGGATGGCGAAGAGGGATTCGCCGTATTCGACCGGCTGGGCGCTTTCGACGTAGATACGGACGACTTCGCCAGCAACGTCGGCCTCGATTTCGTTCATCAGCTTCATGGCTTCAATGATGCAGAGCACCTGCCCCACGGCCACCGTGTCGCCCAGCTTGATGAAGGGCGGCGCATCGGGGCGCGGCGATGCGTAGAAGGTGCCGACGATGGGCGACTTGACGATATGGATGTCTTCGCCGCGCAGTTCGCCCTCGGCAGCACCGGCGGCGGGCGCGGCGGCCTCTGCACGCGCGGACTCCGAAGCGGCGGACAGATAGTTCTCAAACACGGGCGGCGGCGCGGAAGCCCCGCGGCGCTTGATGCGGATGCGCAGCCCTTCGCGCTCCAGCTCGAACTCTTCCAGGCCGCGCTCCTCGAGCAGATCAATGAGCGCCTGCACCTGCTCGAAGGGGATGAAGTTGTCCTCGGCTCGGGCGCGCGGCGGCTTGCCGGTTGTGGTTGGCTTGCGCTTCACAGGCAGAGCAGCTCCGTTGAGAGTGGCGTCAGGGTCTCGGCGCCGCGGCGGCGAACCACCACCACGTCTTCAATGCGGACGCCACCCCAGCCGGGGACATAGGCGCCGGGCTCCAGAGTGATGACGTTGCCGGCCGCCAAGGTCGCATCTGAAGTGCGGCCGACGCGCGGCTCCTCGTGGATTTCCAGTCCCAGTCCGTGTCCGGTGCCGTGGACAAAGTAGCGGCCCAGGCCACGCCGGGTGAGCACCGAGCGGGCGGCCCTGTCAACCTGTGAGGCAGGGACACCTGCCGCCACTGTTTCGCGGGCGCGCTCCAGCGCGTCGCGGACGGCGCGGTAGGTTCTTTTCACCCGGGCCGACGGTCTTCCCAGGTACACGGTGCGGGTCATATCGCTATGATAGCCCGAAAGTATAGCACCCAAATCGAAGACGACCAACTCATTCTTGGCCAGACGTTTGCCGGTGGCGCGGCCGTGCGGCAGAGCGGCACGGGGGCCGGAGGCGACGATAGTCTCAAAAGCGGGCCCGCGAGCACCCTGCTGCTTCATGCGGTATTCAATCTCAGCGGCCAGGTCGAGCTCGCGCACCCCGGGCCGCACCAGAGGGAGGACTTGCTCGAAGACACGAGCGGTGACCTGAACACTGGCGCGGATGGAGGCCACCTCGGCCTTGTCCTTGAGGGCCCGCTCATGCTCCACCGCGTTGGTCAGGCCGACCAACTCGACGCGCGGGTGCAACGCCTGCCGGAGGGTTTCAAACTGGCTGAGCGTCAGGCGGAACTTCTCGTAGGTGACGCGCGCGGGGCGCCGGTGAGCCAGCCACGCGGCTGCAGCCGCGAGCGGGTCGCTGCCTGCATGGATACGGGCAGAGGGCGCTTCGCGGCGGGCCTGCTGCGCGTAAAGCGGCGGAACAAACAGGACGGCCTCGGACGCCGTCAAAACAAGCACACCGGTGGTACCGCTGAACCCGGTCAGGTAGCAGAGGTTAGGCAGATGAGTGATGAGGAAGGCGTCGGCCTCCCGCAGGGCTTGCGCCCGCAGCCGCCGCACACGCGTTGTGAATCGAGCCATAGGGGTTCAAAAAGAAAAGGAGGAGAGCCGGTGGCTCTCCTCCCAAGCTTGTTGCGCTCGGCCGCTATCCCGGCAGAATGCGCGGAGTGATGAAGAACAGCAACTCCTGGGTGCTGGTGTCAACCCGGGTGCGCTTGAACAGATGCCCGATGATGGGAATGCTGCCGATGAGCGGCACTTGAGCCACGTTGGTGGAGTTGTTGGTGACCATCACGCCGCCGACAACCACCGTGCCGCCATCGGAGATGAGGACCTGGGTGGTGGTCTGCTGGGTGGCCAGCGCGGGGATGCCGTTGATGCGCTGAATACCGGGGTCAATCGTGGTGTTCTCGATGTTGATGTCGAGGAACACGGTGCCCTCGGCAGTGATCTGGGGCTTGACCTCCAGCTTGAGGACCACATCGATAAACTGGGTGGAAATGGTGTTGTTCACCACCGTCTGCACCGGGATGCGGGTGCCCTGCTTGACCTCGGCGCGGATGTTGTTCTGCGTCACCAGCCGCGGCTTGGAGAGCACCTTGGCGATGTTGCGGCTCTCGGCGGCGGTCAGGATGGCGTCGAGGGCGAAGTTGGGCGAGCGGTGCGAGAACAGGATGCCGGAGGTGGCCGCCCCGGCCGCCAGGTCGACGACCAGCGGCAAGGCGTCGCTGTCGCCGGAGACAAGCGGCGGCGGAGGGGCCCCGCCGGACACCGGGCTGGGGCCGAGCGCGCCGCCATAAACGCTGCGGCCGCCGGTGGTGCTGAAGGCGGTGGCCAGCTGCGAACCAATCTCGCGGGAGAAAGCGCGGCTGGCGCTGACCACGCGGGCCTCAATCTCAACCTGAAGCGACTTGCGGTCGAGCTGCTTGATGAGGTTGTCGACATCGGGGATGACGCTGGGGATGTCGCGGATGATGAGCGTGTTGGTGCGATCATCGCGAATAATCTCACCGCGGGAGGAGAGGAAGCGCTTGAGCACGCCTTCGAGGTCAGCCGCCTTGGCGTAGCTCAAGGTGCGGGGAACGGTGATCGGGTCAACGGCCTCGGCGCGGGCCTTGGCCAGGTCGCGCTGGGCTTCCTGCTCGTCCTTCAGAGTCTTGAGGGTGGCGATGCGCAGCACGTTGCCTTCGAGGGTGCTGCCCAGGCCGTTGTTCTTGAGCACGATGTCGAGGGCCTGATCCCACGGCACGTCAATCAGCACCATGGTCACGGTGCCGCTGACGTTGGGGTCGACGATGATGTTCAGCCCGCTGATTTCGTGAATCAGCCGGAAGAAGTCCTTGAGGTCAACGTCCTTCAGGTTCACGGAAATCGGCTCGCCGGAATACTTGCGCGAGGGCTGCGGCGTGGGAGCTTGCATAATCGCCGCTTGAGCGGGCGGCGGCGCGGCGGCCGGCTCGGCCGGAGCGGGGGCGGCGGAAATCAGCGTCGCCTTGGGAGCCGTCTCAGTGGGCGTCGAAGTCTGCGGCAGGGACTTGACGCTGGACGGCACAGTCGGGGCCAGCGACGCCACCATCACCGGTTCCGGCTTGGCGGGCTCCGACTCGACCGGAGTCGTTTCCGGCAGGAGCGAAGCTGTCGAGGCGCCGGTGGAAGCGCCGAGCGTAACCCTCAACCCTGCCGGCGTGGGATTGACTTCGTAGGGAATCACGTCCTTGAGATCGACCACCACGCGGGTGACCGGTGGCTCGGCCTGGAACTGGGCCATGCGCAAACCCGCCACCTGGGTGTGGGTCACCGGCACGGAGCGCTGGCGGGTGGCCAGAACGCTGTGCGGCATGTCGATTACCAGTCGGGTGGGGTTGGAGAGAATGCGAGTCTCGTAGGCCAGCGGGCCGCTGGCCTCGATGTCCACCCGAAGGGCGCCCTGCTGCGGGCGCACGGAAACTTTCTCAACCAGAACCGGCTCGGAGGACACCGGGGCCGAGGAGCGCGTCGGCGCCGCCGTCGGGACGGCTGGTGTGGCAGCCGGGGCCGGCTCCGCCGGAGTCGCGGCGGCCGCCGGGCAGAACAGGGTGAGCGTGTCGGTGCTGGACTGCGAAACGTCGATGGCGCAGTCCTGCTTCAGGGTGATGTCCATGCGCAGGACGGCTTCGCCGCCGGCATTGCGGAAGGGCAGCAGCCGGTAGCCCGCGAGCCAGGAGACGCCGGCCACGGGCAGGGCCGAGCCGCGCTCCGACACTACGCCCGTCAGATCCACGACCACGCTCTGAGCGCGCGGCTGGTAGGAGGCGTAGCGGAAGGGGCCGGAGGCCTGCACCTGCAGCGCGGTGCCGGCCGGCTGCTCGATGGCGTTCACCGCCAGCAAGCGCACCGGCGTGCCGGACGCGGATTGGATGTCAGTGGCGGCCAGTCCCGCCGGAGCGGCCAGCCCCACCAGAAGGATTGCGGCGCACAGTCCGCCCAACGGCTTGCGCATCATCGTTTTGCTCCTGAAGAGAGTTGCTTGACAACCTCTTTCTCGTAGGGTCGCCCGTAGGCGTCCTTCGATTTCTCACGGAAAATCACACTGTCCTCATTGATCCGAGCCACGTAGCCATCGAAGAGCTCATCGCGCTCGCGGAGGAAGTAGGCGCGGTTGCGGCCCGACATGCTGACGACGGCCACTGAGTCGCCCGGCATGACCACAATGCCGGTGACCACGAGCTGCCCGATCACCAGACCGGGCTTGCCCGGCGGAAGCACCTGCGTGCCGCCCTCACCCGGCCGCATCAGCAGGCTGCGGAAGGGGTCGCGGCGCTCCGGCTTCTTGGGGACCGGAGCGGACTTGGCGGCGGACTTGACCGCCGGCTTGGCGGCGGGCTTGGCCTGCGCGACCGAGGTCGTCGGCAGGCTGAGGAACAAGGCGGAAGCCAGAAGCCCGACCCCGGTGCTAACGATTGTGCGCGTCCTAGCCATAGGAGTCTCCTACCTCCGCGGCGGCTGCGCCGGAGCCGCTCCCGGTCGGGCCGGAGCTGCGGCGGCCATCTCCGCCTGAGAAGGGGTAAAGAAGGTGGTGATGATGCAGGTGCCGGCCACCGATGTGCCGGGGGCGTACTCCACGCGGGCGCGCTTGGTCGGGTCGACGCCGTCCAGCTTGAGCCCGCCGGCGTTGATGATGCGGCTGCTCTGGCCGAGCTGGCGGAAGAAGTTCACCAGGTTGTAGTAGGAGCCGTCCAACTCGACTTCGAACGGCATCTCGGCGTAGAAGTCTTTGTAGACCGTGCCCTTGGCGGTGAGGCGGCGGAGGCTGATGCCGCCGGTGCGGGCCGAGCCCTGCACCATCAGGATGAACTGGTCGGTCTGCTTTTCCTGAGGAACGACTTCCTTGGTGCGCTCGAGCTGCTCCTCGGCGGCCTTGAGGCGGGTCTGCAACTCCGCGTGGCGCTTGGTGGCGTCGTCGAGCTTGGCCACCACGCCCTGCAACTCCTGAACCTGTGCCTGGAGGAGATCCACGTCTGTCCTCTTCTGGGCCACAGGGCCGTAGGACCACCCAGCCACCACGACGCCGATCGCCACCACGAGGCCAATGACCAACTGCACTCCCAAGGGAAGCTCACGAAGCGAGAACGCCATGACTCTCCCCCCTAGCCTTGCCGCCCGGCCGGAGCCGGGGGCGTGGTGGTGGCCGGCGGAACTTGCTCGACCGGCGGCAATGCAAAAGTCACGCTCAGTGTAAACTCAAAATTGGACGGCCCTTCGCGCGACGTCTTCTGCACCGCTTCCTTGATCTCGACATTCTTGAAGTATGGAGACTTGCCGAGGTTGGTAATTAAGCCGGCCACCGCCTCGACCGAGCCGGCCATGCCCTTCATTTCGATCTCGCCGCCCTTGTCGGTCATGGAGGTGAGCCAGACGGTTTCGGTGGCGCTGACGGTGTCGCCCAAGGCGTCCAGCATGTGAACGGGGCCAGTCTGATTGGCCTTGAGGGTATTGATGACGTTGATGCGGCCGTCGAGCTCGGCCTTCTTGGCTTCGAAGTTCTTGATTTCCTGCTCCATCTTGGCCAGTTGGGCGCGCTTGGCTTCGAGCGCCGTCTTCTGGGCCTGCAGGTCCTCTTCCTGCTTGCTGTAGGCGTACCAGAAGCCGGCCAGCACGCCGAGGCCGATGACCGCGGCGAGCAGGACGACGATGAAGAGGAAGGCGCCGGGAACCGCAACGCGGCGCTTGACCTTGGGACGCTGCCGTTCAACTGCCAGGTTGATGCGTATCATGCTTCGTCAAAGCTCCTCAACGCCAACCCCACGCTTACCGCCAGGCGGGGGGCTCGTTCACGAATGTAATCGTCGCTGAACCGGGACGGGTTGTAATTGATGCGCTGGAAGGGGTTCAACTCCTCAATCGTCATCTGGAATTCCTCGCGCAGGAGGTCGAGCAGGCCCGGGGTGCGGGCGGCGCCGCCGGCCACGTAGATCTGGCTGATGGGCTCGGCGCCGGCCGTGGCGCGGAAGAAGTCAAACGTCTTCTGGATTTCCAGCAGCAGGAGGGTTTCGGAAATGCCGCGCAGAGCGGAGGTCAACTGTTCCTGGTTGACGCCGGGGACGCTGGCGCCGCGCTTGGCTTCCTCGGCCTGGTCCCAGCTCAGCTCGAAGTCTTTCTGCAGGGCGTCAGTGTACTGGTTGCCGCCGACGGCGACATCGCGGATGAACAGCGGGACGCCGCCGCGGACGATGTTGATGTTGGTGACGCTGGCGCCGATGTTGAGCAGGGCGATGGTGGCGTCGGGGGGCGGGTCGTAGTTGGCTTCGAACGCGTTTTGCAAGGCAAAGGCATCCACGTCGACGACCGCCAGGCCGAGCTTGCGGCCAGGGACCAGGCTGAGGGTGCGCTGGTAGTCGGCAATCTTGGCCTTCTTGACGCCGACCAGCAGGACTTCCTGCTGGTCGCCCATGGGGGTGGTGCCGAGAACCTGGTAGTCGAGGTTGACGTCGGCGAGGTCGAAGGGGATGTACTGGCCGGCGTCGTGGCGGATCTGGTCGTAGAGCTCGTCGGCTTCCATCAGACCCATGGTGATGCGCTTGGTGATGACCGGCGGGCCGGAGACGGAGATGGCGACGTTGGTGGTCTTGATCTTGTTGCGGGTGAAGAGGGCTTCGATGGCGGAGGAGACGGCGAGCGAGTCGGTGATGGCGCCGTCGGCCACCGCTTCGGGTGAGAGCGGTTCGAGGTCGATGCTCTGCAACTCGTAGCCGCTCTTGGTTTTCTTCAGCTCAACGGCCTTGGCCGCGCTCGACCCGATGTCGAGCCCTACGACTGGTTTTGCTTTTGCACCGAACAGAGCCATCGGTTACCTCATGCACTGCCGGTTTTTACCCCGGCTAATCTTACGCTCAATCCATTTGTCGAGAATAGTTTTTTTGAACTTCCACCGGTTGCCGAGCTTGAAGGCCGGGATGCGGTCCTGGTAGACATAGCGGTATAGGGTATCGGGTGAGATACCCAAGTAGTCCGACGCCTCTTTGACATTCATTACTTCCCTGGGGGACGACATTTATTCCCCTTCGTCCCGCCGACTTCAGCCGCCGGCGCACGCGGTGAACCCCACTTCCAAAGGGAAGGCAGTAGCCTCTAATCGGGCGGTAGTGTGCAAAGAAGCCGGTGGGATGTCAAGAGAAATTTTTGCTGGTTTCGCTTTTCTTCCGCAGGGCTTGTATTTTCGCCTATGGGGCTAGTCCAGGCCTAGCTGCTTCCAGAGGGCGGTTATGCGGGCGCGGGTGGCCTCGTCCATGCGGATTTCGTCGGGCCAGGGACCGCGAGCGTAGCCTTCCGCCGGCCACTTGCGGGTGGCGTCGATGCCCATGTGGGAGCCGAAGTCGGGCATCCGGGCGGCGTGGTCGAGCGTATCGACCGGCCCGAGGTGGAACTCGACGTCGCGCTCGGGGTCAATGGCGCAGAGCGCCTTCCAGGCGACCTCGCGCGGGTCCTGCACGTTGACGTCGTCGTTCACGACCACCAGCACCTTGGTGAACATCGCCTGCCCCAACCCCCAAATCCCGCTCATAATCTTGCGCGCCTGCCCGGGGTAGGACTTGCGAATCGCCACAATCATCAAGTTGTGGAAGATGCCTTCGGCGGGCATGTGGACGTCGACAATCTCCGGGAACTGCAGCCGCATCACCGGGAGCAGGATGCGCTCGACGGCGTGGCCCATGAAGTAGTCCTCCTGCGGCGGCGGGCCGACGACGGTGGTGAGATAGAGCGCGTCGCGGCGATGCGTGACGCAGGTGACGTGGAAGACGGGGTAGTCATCGGCCAGCGAGTAGTAGCCGGTGTGGTCGCCGAAGGGGCCTTCGCGGCGGAACTCGTTCAAGTCAACGTAGCCTTCGAGCACAATCTCGGCATTGGCGGGGACTTCGAGGTCAACCGTCTGGCAGCGGACGAGCTCGACCGGCGCGCGGCGGAGAAAGCCGGCCAGCAGGAACTCGTCGAGGTCGGGCGGCGCGGGAATGACGCCGGAGAAAACCGTCGCCGGGTCGGCGCCGATGGCG
>JAXIPK010000054.1:0-10378 GCA_045402975.1 Acidobacteriota bacterium | reverse complement strand
AACAAAGCACACTGGCGCGCGCGAGCGATCGCCGCCTGAGAGTCATTCGCGGCCACGGAACGCAGCAGGGCCTCGATCCGCTTATCCACGAGCGAGTGCGGCTGGGGATCTTGAGCGCGCTGGCGGCGAGCTCGGAGGCGTCGGGGCTGCGCTTCGGCGAGCTCAAGGAACTGCTGGGCACGACCGACGGCAACCTCAGCGTGCACGCCCGCAAGCTGGAAGAGGCCGGCCACGTCGCCTGCCACAAGTACTTCGAAGGGCGTGTCCCCACCACGGTATTCCGTCTGACGGCGCGCGGGCGCCGGGCGCTGGAGCGCTACCTCGACCACCTAGAAGCGCTGATTCGCGCCGCGCGGTCGCGGTGAAATATTTTTTTGGCGAGTGACTTTGTGACTGAAAGTACTTTTCACAGCCCGACTCGCAGTGGCCTGCACGTGGCCATCGTCATGGACGGCAACGGGCGCTGGGCGCAGGCGCAGGGGCTGCCGCGGCCGGCGGGCCACCGCGCCGGGGTGCGCACCGTGTGGCGGATCGTCGAAGCCGCGCCAGCGCTGGGCATCCGCACCCTCAGCCTGTTTGCTTTTTCCGCCTACAACTGGGAGCGCCCGAAAGGGGAAGTGCAAAACTTGCTGCACCTGTTGCGCCAGTATCTGGACGAGGGGACGCAGGACTGTGTGGCGAACGGCGTGCGGTTGACGGTCATCGGCCGGCGCGACCGCCTGTCCGCCGATCTCTGCGACGCTGTGGCGGCTTCGGAAGCCGCCACGCGCCACGGGCAGACACTTCACCTGCGCATCGCCGCCGACTACTCGGCCCGCGAGTCCATCCTGCGCGCCGCTCGCCGCCTACGCGGCCAGGGCGTCATCACGCCGGAGATTTTTGCGCGCACCATGGGCGAGGGCGAGCCGGCGCCCGACGTCGACCTGCTCATCCGCACCGGCGGCGACCAGCGGCTGAGCGACTTCCTGCTCTGGGAGTGCGCCTTCGCCGAGCTCTACTTCACCCGCACGCCGTGGCCGGAGTTCGCGCCGGCCGACCTGGAGGCAGCGGTCAAGGACTTCCACTCGCGCGTGCGCAGTTTCGGCCGCGTGCCCCAAACCGCAGCGGTGTAGAGGAGGACCGCGTGGCCTTTATGCCGGAGAATGCTCCGCTGGTGGTACTGAGCTTCCTGGGGACGTGTTTCCTGCTCGGCGTCGCCGGAGCCTTGTTTCTCTATGCCTGGATCACCCGCAAGCCGCGGTTCGCCCTGCCGGCGCTGGGCGCGGCGCTGGCGCTGGGGGGTCTCTACGTCGCGCTGCTGCTAGGGGCGGCGTTCGCCAGCCGGGAGCGCACGCTGGGGCCGGGTGAGTGGAAATACTTCTGCGAGGTGGATTGCCACGTGGCCTACGCGGTGGAGAGCGTGCGGACGGCGAAGACGCTGAGGTCTCCCGAGCATCCCGAGAGCGCCGGCGGGCTCTTCTACGTTGTGCGCGTCAAGGCCTGGTTCGATGAGCGGACGACGGCGCGCCGGCGCCCGCGCGACCTAGCGCTCGCGCCCGGCCCGCGCCTGGTGGCGGTGGTGGATGGCTACGGCAACTACTACGCACCGCGACAGGCGATCGGCCCGCCGCTGACGCAGCCGCTGCTGCCCGGTCAGTCCTACACCGTTGAGTTCGTCTTCGACTTGCCGGCCGACCGCCCCGATTTCCGTCTCTTCGTCGGCTCCGCCGTGCCGATCAACTGGCTCCTCATCGGCCACGAGAGCAGTCTCTTCCACGGGAAGGTCTTCTTCGCCCTTGAGCCGGCCACGGCTTCGACGGGGGGCTAATTTGAGGGTCAGGCCTGTTTCTGGGGTAGCCTTCCAATGCGTTGCAACGCGTTGTACACGCATGACGCATTGGGGGTGGGCCTTTCCCTTCCCCACCCAAGCTGGCGCCCTAGCCAGGCGTCGCTCCAACTTCGGTAGAGGCAGGGCGTGAGCCTGTTAGCCGCGACATGGCGAGAATGCCCAGCGCCGGGCCAATCGCCATGCTGGCGGCGGCCCAGTTCCAGCCGTAGTTCGCGCCGATGGCGCCGACGACGCGGAGCGACACCACGGTCAAGAGAAACCCGATGGCGGTTTGAACGGTGAGCGCGGTGCCGACGTAGCGGCGGTCGGAAACTTCGCTGACGATCGTGGAGAACTGAGCCGAGTCGGCGACCACGGCAACGCCCCACACCAGACAGATAACCACCAGCAACCAGAAGTGCTGGAAGAAGACGGCGGCCAGCAGGCAGCAGGCGCCGCTCACCACCATGGCGACGATGGTGACGCGCGCGCGGCGCGCCACCCGCGCTTCGGGCGAGGCCTGACCAGCATCCGCCGCCCATCCTGCCCAGATACAACCTACCGCTCCGGCGGCAATGGTCAGAAAAGCGGCCAGCGCCACCTGCGGTCCTGGCGCCCCAGCCGACGCGCCGAGCAGAAGCGCGATCCAACCCCACATCGAATAAAGCTCCCACATGTGGCCGAAGTAGCCGAAGTTGGCCAGGCGCGCGCCGCGGTTGCGGAAGACGGCGCCGATCTGATGGAGGTCGAGCGGCGGCTGCGGCGCGGCGTAGGGGCCTTCTTTGACGCCGAGAGCGACCAAAGCAGCGCCGAGCACGGCGCCGCCGGAGCACGAAAGCACGATGAGGCGCCAGGGGAGGTCGCCGGCTGCGGCGACGCTGTAGGGCAGCGCCTTGCCGATCGTCAGCGCGCCCACCAGCACACCCAGCGCCGTGCCCCGGCCGTCGCGGAACCACCCGGCGAGGATCTTCATCCCCGGTGGGTAGACGCCGGCAAGGAACGCGCCGGTGAGGAAGCGCATCGCCAGTGCGGCGGGAATGTTGTCGGCCGCGACAGCGGCGAAGCCGGCATTCGCCGCCGCGGCCAGCAGGCTTGAAACCGCGAAAAGGCGCGGGGCGCTGAAACGATCGGGAAGATTGAGGAGCGCAGAGACGAGACCGCCCACCACGAAACCAAGCTGTACGGCCATCGTCAGCCAGGCGGCCAGGCCGATGTCGGCCTGCCAGAGTTTTTCCAGTTGCGGCAGAACGACCGTGGCCGAAAACCACGGGGACATCGAGAAGAGTGAAGCAGCCGCGACCAACACGAGCGTGCGCCGGCTGGGGTCAGCACTCATGGCGCGGCATTGTATCCCAGCAGGCGTCGGTGCTTGACCCGGCTGGTGGCGAGGAGTAGGCTGCCGCTAATTCTCGGGATTATTGACCTCTTCGACTCGCTGGAGGACAACGATGAAACACGGCACACTGGGGAACTGGGTTGTAGTTCTTTTGGCAATCGCTGCCCTGGCGATTTCCGCCGGGCATCTGGCCGCGCAAAAGGAAGCGGAGAAAGACGAGGCCAAGCAGAAGGAACTGGAGCAGAAGGCTTGCGGGCCGGAAGGCGTGAAGCATTCGGCGGAGACGGACAAGAAGCAGCACCCGACACCGGAAGCGCCGCCCGATAAGGCTCTGATCTACATCATCCGGCCGACGATGGGCGGCAACAAGGTGCAGACCAAGCTGGGCGTGGACGGGCAGTGGATGGGCGTGAATCGCGGAGACAACTACTTCTTTTTTACGCTCGCGCCCGGCGAGCACTATTTCTGCTCCCAGGCCGAAAATCGCAGCGTGATGGCGCTAACCGTGGAAGCGGGCAAGACCTACTATTTGCAGCAGAAGATCCGCATGGGCTGGATGAAGGCGGGGAACAATCTGGCGCTGCTCAATGAGGCCGAAGGCAAGGAAGGCCTGGCCAAGTGCCACCTGAGCATCTCCGAGGTCAAGAAGTAGCCAGGCTCGGCGACAGGCGCAACGTCTACGAGATTGTGCGCTAGCTGCGCGTCAGCGCCGCTTTCTGCTTGCGGTACGCGGCGATACGCTGGCGTTCGGCGTCGAAGCCGGGGCGGCCGAGCAGCGCGTAGGTAAGGTCCTTGCCGAGCTGCACGCCGGGCTGGTCGAAGGCGTTGATGTCGTAGAACTCGCCCGCGTAAGCCGTGGCAAACTCCATCATCATCATGAATTGCCCGACGGAGTATTCGTCGGCCTGCGGGAAGACGATGTTGCAGTTCGGCCGGCCGACTTCTGTGAGAGCGAGCTCGGTGGCGAGCTTCTCGGCGCGGAAAAGCTCGTTGAGCGTGTGGCCGGCGAGGTAGCCGGTGGCGGCGTGCTTGGGAAAAAGCTTGGGGATGCGGAGCGTGTAGGGGTCGCGCTCCACTTCCCAAAAGACAATCACCTTGTCGCGCGGGCCTTCCATGTAAAGCTGCGACTGCGAGTGCTGGTCGGTAACGCCCAGCGCCGCCACGCAGGTCTGCCCCACGCTGACCTCGCGCTTCTTGCGGTCGGTGCGCTTGCCCAGGCTCTCCACCCAGAGCTGCTTGTACCAGTAGGCCAGCGGCCACAGCGCGTTGGAGTAGGAATAAACCGCCTGGATGTGCTTGCCGTAGCGAGTGTCGAGCAGATACTGGTGCAGGGCAAACTGGAGCGCGGGGTTTGAATCGAGGTCGGGCTTGCGGCAGGGGGCGACCATGGAGCCGGCGCCCGCCAGCAGCTTGCGCACATTCACGCCGGCCAGCGCGGAGGGGAGCAGTCCGACGGGCGTGAGCACCGAGAAGCGCCCGCCGACGTTGGGCGGGATGGCGAAGAGCGCGAAGCATTCGCCGCGCGCGATGTCGAGCAAGTCACCTTTCTTCGGGTCGGTGACGGCGGCGACTTGCTTCGCCGCTTTCTTGGCGCCGACTTTCTTGCAGAGCCAGTTGTAGACGATGAGGAATTGCGCCATGGTTTCGCCGGTCTCGCCGGACTTGGTGATGACCAGCACCAGCGTTTCGCGCGGGTCGAGGCGCTCGAGCGCCCGGCCGAGGATGAGCGGGTCAACGTTGTCGAGCACCCAGAGCTCGGCGGGGACTTTCTTGCGACGGAAGGGGCGCGGGCCGTTGACCAGCGCGTCAAGCGCAAAGGCGCCCAATGCGGAGCCGCCGATGCCCAGCAGGAGAACGGACTTGAAACGGCGCTGGGCGCGCGCGTAGCGCTCGATGGCGGCGAGCGTCTTCTTGTCGTCCGGTAAGGAGGGGAAACCGAACTCGCCCTTGTCGAGGCGCGCCCCGAAGCTTTCCACCGCGCGGCGTCCGGCGTCGCGGAAGGCGTCGAGGTCGGCGGCGGTCAGGCCGTGGCCGCTGCCCACCACTTCGGCGCGCAGGTTGGTCCAGTCGTAGCGAATCCCTTTGCTCATCGGCATGGCCTCACGTTGAACGTGAAATCCCCGGGGAGAATGAAGAGAGTAGCGCAGTTCCGTTGGTTTTGGTAGCGGCGAGGAATCTGTCTGGTTCCGCGCGCGGAACCGATTCCTCGTCGGTTTCTGACAAGCCGACGACGAAGCCAAACCCAGAGGCGGCTTCGTCGCCGCTACCAACTACGACGCCGGCCTGTCGGTGATGAAGGTCTGGGAGATGTAATCGTGCCAGGTGAGCTGGCGCTCGTCGAGCAGCGCCCAGAAGAAACCGAGGAGGAGCGAGCCGAGAGAAACCAGGTAGCCGAAGGCGCGCCAGCGGGCGCGCTCCGGCGTCATCGGCCGGGCGTCGAAGCCGACGGCGTGCAGGCCGTAGCGCTGCATCCCGGGCGTGCGCCCACCGAAAAGCGTGAACAGGCCGAAGTAACCCGCCGGCAGGACGGAGCTCGCCACCAGGTAGATGAGCAGATCGCGGCGGGCAAAGCTCAGCTCGCCGCCCATCAATGCGAAGAGGCCGAAGAAGAAGGTGCTGGCGACGATAACCAGCAGGGCGTCGAAGGCTCCGGCACAGAAGCGCAACTCAACCGGCGCGGCGGAGTGCACCGGCAGGCTGGCGGCCTGCGGCGGCGCAGGCGTGAACTCGAACCGCGTCTGCACGACCGGTATCTCAAATATTTCTACCCGAGGAACCGGGTCGGCGTGCGGCAGGGTGCGCGGCGCGGGCAGCGTTGCGGCGGCCAAGCTGCTGCGGCGGAGCTTGGTGATCCAGCTCGGGCGGCGCCGCGCGGAACGCCGAAGTCCGGAGTGCGAGGTCTGCCGCAAGGGTGACGCCGGAGGGACTAGCACGAAGGCGTCGGCCGGTTGCAGCGGCGTTACGGGCGCGCGCGGAGTGAGTGGCGTCGCGACCCGCGCGAACGGAGTCGGGCCCATGACCAGCGCATCGGCAGGACTCGCCGGCGCAACCGCATGCGGCGGCGGTGGCGTCAGTGAAATGCTGGAGAAAGTGCGGGAGAGCCGCCAGCCACAGAAGGGACACTGGCTGGCCTCGGATGAAGCAGAAAAATGGCAGCGCGGACAGTCCATAGTTACGTTGTCCTGCCGACGCTGCGGAGCGCGACCCTGGGAATCTAGCAAAACGGTCCTGCAAGGTCAAACCTTTTCTCTTGACAGAGTGGAACGGCCGTGTTAGTTGAATGGTCAATCAAATGGCGACTACGGCCAAACTGCCGACCCGAGAGCGCCTCATCGAGGCGGCCCGGGAGCTTTTCTGGGTGCAGGGGTTCGAAGCCACCAGCGTGGCGGAAATCCTGGAGAAGGCCGAGGTCAATAGCGGCAGCCTCTACCACTACTTCTCCAGCAAGGAGGAGCTGCTGCTGGCGGTGCTGGAGCAGTACAAGGAAATGCTCTGGCCGATGGTGATTGAGCCGGCCTTCCAGCAGGTGTCGGACCCCGTGGCGCGCATCTTCGCCATCCTAGAAGGCTACCGGCGGGGGCTGCTCTACACCGTTTTCACCGGCGGGTGTCCGATCGGGAACCTGGCCATTGAAGTGGGCGACCATCATCCCGAAGCGCGCAAGCGTATTGCGGAGAACTTCGACGGCTGGGTGGAGTGGATCCGCAAGTGCCTGGACGACGCGGGCGAGCGGGTGCCCACCGAGGTTGACCGGCAGCACCTGGCGCAGTTCGTGCTGACGGTGATGGAAGGGGCGGTGATGCAGTCGCGCGCGCACGCCAGCATTGCCCCCTTCGACGCCGCGGTGGCGCACCTGCGCGACTACTTCAATCGCCTGCTGCGCGAGCCGGCAGCGCAAGCCGGCTGAGGAGAAAACAATGAACTACCGCCCCACTCGAATCGCCCTTACCGCGTCGCTGTGCTTCCTGTTTTTCACGGCGGCGCCCGTGCCGGCCCAGCAAAGTGCCCCGGCACCGCCGAACCGCCTGGAGCCGATGGCGCGGCTGATCGGCGACTGGCGCGGGCAAATCAAGCTGCTGGATGGAACAGTGATTGAGGCGCGCAACATCTTCGAATGGAGCCTGGACGGGAAGACCGTCCGCTTCCGCGCCTACGGCATCACCAACGGCCAGGAGCGTCACGTCTATGACGGCCTCTATGGTTGGCATCCGCAGCAGCAGCGGATCGTGTTCCGCGAGCAATCGGCCTTCGGCAATCTCATTGACGGCGAAGTGGAGCCCGAGGGCGACAGCCTGGTTTTCTTGTGGACACAATACGGTACCAAGGGAGTCGTCGAATACCGCGAGATTTTCCGGTTCCCCGATTCCGACAGCTACGTCACCGAGGTTGAGCGGAAAACCGGGAAGGGCTGGGAGCAATTCACGCTCGAGAACCGCTTCGTTCGCGAGAAGCAACCGAAATCCAATCCATAGGAGCACAAAGGAGAAGAGATGAACTGGAAACGTTTCGCGCTCGCCGTCGTCGCGGTTCTGATTCTGAACAACATCGCCGGGTTCGTCATCCACGGGATGCTGCTGCAGGCCGACTACGCCCAGTACCCGAACCTGCTGCGCACGCAGGAGGACGCAGCCAACTACTTCCAGTGGATGCAGCTTAACTTCCTGGTGTTCTCGGTGGCGTTCGTGTGGATCTACGCTCAGGGAGTGGAGGACAAGCCGTGGGTGGGCCAGGGGCTGCGGTTCGGCATTGCGGTGTGGCTGCTGACGTCGGTGGCGGCCTTCCTGACTTACTACGCGGTGCAGCCGTGGGGCGGCGACGTTGTCGCGAAGCAGATCCTCTACGAGTTGCCGCGCGCGCTGGTGCTCGGCCTGGCCGCCGCAGCCATCTACCGCAAGTAGCTCGAACCGGGGTAGACTGCCGGGCATGAGCCGACCGCGTTTTTCTCTTCTAACCTGTGTATTGTTTCTCAGCGTTCTCCTGGCGCCCCTACACGGTGAGACGCCGGCGCCGGCGGTGGAGCAGTTAACGTGGATGGCGGGGTCGTGGGAAGCCCCGATGGGCAACATCCTCATTGAGGAACACTGGACGCAGCCGGCGGGTGGGACACTGTTTGGCGTCAACCGCACCATCATCGCGGGGAAGACGAAGGCCTTCGAGTTTCTGCGCATCGAGACGCGCGCGGACGGAATCTTTTATGTCGCCCAGCCCGGCGGACGCCCGCCGACCGACTTCAAGCTGACGCGGCTCGAAAAACAGGAAGTGGTCTTCGAGAATCCTGAGCACGACTTCCCGCAACGAATCATCTACCGCAAGGAGTTCGGAGGAACGCTCCACGCCCGCGTCGAAGGCAAGCAGAACGGCAAGGAGTCGGGCACCGACTTCTACTTCCTCCCCCGCCCGAAGAATTAGTCAACTGCCGAAGTAATCCTCCAGCCACAACTTCAGCGTGAGGTCATGCCTCTCTTCATTGGCCAGGTAAGGCCGCATCTCTTTCTGGTACCGCTGGCGCAGGATGGCGGGATCGAGCGCCAGCGTGCGCGAGAAAAAGCCGACGTCCTCTCTGTCCTTACTCGAGTTGCGAGTGAGCTTCGACAGCACTAGGTCATACGGGTCGAGAACGAACAGGCGCAGGCGTGGGAATCGCGCAGGGAAGACCTCGCGCAGTCGTTCCTGATAGGCTTCCGGCAGATCCTCCACGCCCACCCGACGAAGGTAGAGCTTGTGTTTTTCGGCCAGCGGCGAACCTGGGCCGGCGAGCTCTTCCAGAGGCCCGGCGGCGTGTGCGGGCACAACTGCGACAAAGTCCAGGTCTCCCGTTGTGCGCGGCACGCCGTAGACAACCGTGAGAGCGAACCCGCCGACGCAATGAAGCTCGACCGGCGCGGGCATTCGGGAGTCTACGTCCTCGAGAAAGCCATCCCAGGGCGGCGGGGGACCGGCGGCGGGTCGGTCAGGCGGCATAGCGCAGATGCTCCAGGCGCCAATCGGTGAGCAGATTCCATGCGGCCGCCTCCGGGGGGCGGGCTTGCCGCAGCCAGGCCCGGTGCGCCGAACCGAGAGAGGAGTTGCAGAGAGTGTCCTCGGCGGCCAGGCGACTCCGTTCCAACTCCCGCTCCAGCCGTCGCAGGTCGGCCGCGCGGTGGTGGTAGCGGGGGTTGGTCTCGGCCACTTGCCGCGCCAGGTTCACCACAAAGCCGAGGCGGTTTTGCAGATTGTGCAGTCGAGCCTGACGAGCCAGCCAACCCGAATCGAGATCGAATTCCAAAAGGAGCCAGGGCAGCGCCTCCACCAGGCGCGCCTCGCAGTCGTTCATGGCCAACGCCGATAGCAGCACCTCGGCCGGGTTGCGCCGCGGGCGCCCGGCGCGGAGATGGGCAAACGCGGGGTATTCCAAGCTCGACAGCGCCCGCACCAGTGACTCGTTTCGATCGGCGACGATGCGCTCCAGAAGCGGGAGCGCGCTGGGAGGCAAGCGAAGTGTTCGGGCAAACTGCGCCGCCAGACGGGGTGTCAACCTGCGTCGGCCGCTTTCCAGCAGCGAGAGGTAGGGTTGAGACACACGCAGGCGGGCGGCGGCCTGCTGCTGGGTCCAGCCGCGGCGCTTCCGGGCCGATTTGAGCTCGAGTCCGACCACGGCCTTCATTTTATTACAAACTATGTAATATTGCAATATCAGGAAGCAGTTTTGCCTTCGCCGATTCAGGTGCGCTATAATCGCCGCCCGGGGAGAGGCGATGGGGTTCCCACAAACACGGATGAGGCGGCTGCGGCGCTCGGAAGCGCTGCGGCGGCTGGTGCAGGAGACGCGGCTTAGCGTCGACAGCCTGGTCTACCCGCTCTTCGTCTGTCCGGGTGAGGGCGTGCGCAAGGAAATCGCCTCGATGCCCGGGGTCGCGAATCTCTCGGTCGACCGACTGGTCGACGAGTGCCGCGAGGTCAAGAAGCTAGGTATCCCGGCGGTGATTCTCTTCGGGCTTCCTGAATCAAAAGACGATCTGGGCTCGGGCGCCTACGCCGACGACGGCATCGTGCAGCAGGCGGCGCGAGCCCTGAAGCGCGAAGTGCCCGGGCTGGTGGTGATCACCGACATCTGCCTGTGCGAGTACACCAGCCACGGTCACTGCGGCGTCGTGGACGACGGCAGGGTGCTGAACGACCCGACCCTCGAGCTGCTCGCGAAGACCGCGGTGTCGCATGCGCGCGCCGGAGCCGATCTCGTCGCCCCCTCCGACATG
>JAXIPK010000038.1:0-3658 GCA_045402975.1 Acidobacteriota bacterium | reverse complement strand
TCGCGGTCGAGCCGCGCGATCCGCGCCCCGGCAAAGCGCGCCCGCATCTCGAGCTCCACTTTCTCCGCGCCTTCGCCGACGTAGTGGATGTGCTCGCTGCCGCACTTCTCGCAGGCCTTCGGCGGGACGCGCGCAAAGCCGCAGTAGTGGCAGATGAGCCGCCCGCGGCCGCGATGATAGACAAGCGAGATGCTGCAATCCTTGCATTGCACCGTGGCACCACACTTGCGACACAGAAGAAAGTTGGCGTAGCCGCGCCGGTTCAGCAGCACCAGCGCCTGGCTCCCGCCGGCCAGCGCCTGCTCGATGCCGCCGAGCAGCGCCCGCGAAAACAGACTCACCTTCTTCGTCTCCTGAAACTCGGCCCGCATGTCCACCACGCGCACTTCGGCCAGCGGACGGTCAGCGACGCGCGTCTCCAGTTGCAGCAGGCGATACTTAGCGTTGCGCGCGTAGTGGCTGGTCTCCAGCGAGGGTGTGGCCGAGCCTAGAATCGCCAGCGCCCCTTCCAGCTTGGCGCGCACCACGGCGGTGTCGCGGCCGTGGTAGCGAGGCGTCTCAGCCTGCTTGTAGCTCGCGTCCTGCTCTTCGTCGACGATGACCACGCCGACGTTCTCGAGCGGTGCAAACACTGCCGAGCGCGTCCCCACCGCCACCAGCGCTTCGCCGCGCCGAAGCCGCCACCACTCGGTCGAGCGCTCGCGCGGCGTGAGCCCGCTGTGCAGCACCGCCACTCGGTCGCCGAAGCGTGACGCAAACAGCCCCGCCACCGCCGGCGTCAGCGCAATCTCCGGAACCAGCAGCAGCGCCGTGCGCCCGCGCTCGAGACACGACTGAATCGCGCGCGAGTAGACTTCCGTCTTCCCGCTGCCGGTCACGCCTTCGAGCAGCACGGTGGCGAAACCGCCGCGCCCCAGCAACTCCTCGATTTCTTCCAGCGCCCGCTCCTGCGGCCCGGTCAGCACCGGCGGCGCCGTTGCCGCCCAGTCGCCCTCAAAAAGCACCGGCGCGGCGGGCTCGTCGCTTTCTTTGCGAGTCCGACGCCGAACCTCGCGCACGATTTCAATCAAGCCTTGACGCCGCAGCCGCGCCAGCAATCCCTCCCCTTCGGCAACGCCGCTGATCAGGCGGCCGAGGGTGCGCGTCTTCCCGTCGTCCAGCCGCTGCAGCAACTGATACTCCGCCTCGTCGCTCTCGTTGCGCGCCGTGCTCCGCTCCAGTTCCGCCAACCGCTCGACACCCAGCGGCCGCAGCCGCGCCCGCTCGCTGCGCGCAAACTCATCGTGCAGCGGCAGCAGCGAGCGGAAGACTTCTCCCGGCGGCGCCAGGTAGTACTCCGTCATCCAGCGCGCCAGCTCCAGCAGCGACGCCGGCAGCAGCGGCTCAGTGTCGACGACTTCGACAATCTCTTTGAGTCCCTTCGTCGTGCGCGGCTCCGCGGCCAGCGCCGTCACCACGCCCACCAGCTTGCGCGAGCCAAACGGGACAATCACGCGCCCGCCGACGCACACCCGTTCGCGCAGCTCTTCGGGGATGCGATAGGTAAACGTGTCGGGCAGCGGGGCGGGAACGGCGACTTCGCAGTACGTCGCGGCCATGCCGACCGCTCAGGAAGAAAGGAACTGGCGAATCTTGCGCAAGTCCTGCTGCACTTCAGCGTCGGCGTGCGGGTTGCGCAGCAAGTACGCCGGATGGAAGGTGGCGAACATCTTCATACCGCGCCAGTCAAAAAACTGCCCACGCAGCCGGCTGATGGACACCGGCTTCCCCAGCATCTCCTGCAGCGCCACCGCGCCCAGGCAGCAGATGAGCTTCGGGCGAATGGTGTCGAGCTGGCGGATCAGAAACGGCGAGCACGTCTCGACTTCGTCTTTCTCCGGCGTGCGGTTGCCCGGCGGGCGGCACTTGATGACGTTGCAGATGTAGACGTCGCCGCGCTTCATCGCCAGCGACCCTTCGATCCACTTGGTGAGGAGCTGACCGGCGCGCCCGACAAACGGCCGCCCCTGCGCGTCTTCGTCGGCCCCTGGGGCTTCGCCGACAAACACCAGTTGCGCCTTCGGATTCCCTTCTCCGAAAACAATGTGCGCGCGCTGGCGCGAGAGCTTGCAACGCGTGCACTCGCCCAGGTCAGCCTGAATCTGCGGCAGTGTCTCGCCTTCGATGCGCCCCGGGGCTTCCCCGAATAGCGACAGAGCCGGCGTGGGCGTGAGTGGCGCCACGGCAGCGCGAACTTCAGCGGGAGCCGGTGCCGGCACGACAGGCTGTTGTTCAACCGGATCTGCAGGGGCTCGCGACTCAGTGCGCCGCACCAGCGGCGTCAGGCCCAGCTCTTCGCAGAACTCCAGCCAGGCGCGGACACGCGGGTGCGCTAGTTCTGCTTTGGGCTGCTCGGTCATCTGCGCGCGGCTTTCAGGCGGACCACTTCGTCGAGCAGGCGGTGGGCGACATCAAGCTTGCTCATCTTTTCCAGCGGAACCTCGCGCCCTTCGCGCGTCAGCAGTGTGACGATGTTGGTCTCGACGTCGAATCCGGCGCCATCCTGGGTAACATCGTTGGCCACCACGATGTCGAGCTTCTTGGCGCGTAGCTTGGCGCGCGCATTCTCGAGGACGTTGTCGGTCTCGGCGGCGAACCCGACCACCACGCGCTTGCCGTTGCCGGAGGCAATCTCGCCCAGAACGTCGGCTGTGGGCTCGAGATTGAGACCCAGCTTGCTCGCGCGCTTGATCTTGCGCGGCTCGCTCTTCGCCGGCCGGAAGTCCGCCACCGCCGCCGTCATTACCACAGCGCTGGCCGCGCCCAGATGTTTTTTCACCGCCTGCCGCAGCTCTTCCGTCGTCCGCACGCGCTCGAAGACGTCCACAGCCGGCGGCTCGAGCTGCGTGGGCCCGCTCACTAGAATCACGCGCGCGCCGCGACGCCGCGCCGCTTCCGCCACCGCGTAGCCCATGCGGCCTGAAGAACGGTTGGTCAGGTAGCGCACTGGGTCAATGTCTTCGCAGGTCGGTCCCGCCGTAACCAGTACGGTTTCCTTTTCCAGGTCGTGTTTCAGGCCGAGGACTTCGCGCGCCCGCGCCACAATCGTCTCCGTTCGCGCCAGGCGCCCGGGGCCCGTCCAGCCGCAGGCGAGGTAACCCTCGTCGGGCTCGATGATGTGGACGCCGCGCGCTCGCAGCCGCGCAACATTCTCCTGCACGGTGGCGTGCTCCCACATGTTGACGTTCATCGCCGGCGCCACCACCGTCGGCGCTTTGGTGGCCAGATAACAAGTTGTGAGGAAGTCGTCGGCAATGCCGTTCGCCAGCTTGCCCAGCAGGTTGGCGGTGGCGGGGGCAATCAAGAGCAGGTCGGCGCTGTCGGCCACGGCGATGTGCTCGATGGCCGCCTCGACGTTTGCCGGCTCGTCGCCGGCGGCAAACATGTCGGTGATGACTTTCTGCCCGGTGAGCGCCGCGAACGTCAGCGGCCGGATGAACTCCTGCGCGTGCCGGGTAAGGATGACCTGCACCTCCAAGCCTTCCTGCTGAAGCTGCCGCACCAGCTCCGCCGCCTTGTAGGCGGCGATGCAGCCGCTCACGCCCAGCACAACCTTCATGGAAGCTCTCGCGGAAACTACTTGCTGCGCCGCTTGGACTTCTTGCCCTCTTCGTCCTCT
>JAXIPK010000225.1:0-10207 GCA_045402975.1 Acidobacteriota bacterium | reverse complement strand
CCGCTTCCCTGCTCTGTTTCTTCAGCCAGCCGCGCCCGCAACGCCGCGTCAAACGCCGGCGACGGCGGCTCGAGTGTCCACTCCGCCAGCGCGCCCAGCAGCGCACGCAGTTCGTCCACTCGCTCGCGGCACTCCGCGCAGACCGAGAGGTGCGCGCCCAGCGCTTCGCGCTCCGCGGCGCTCACGCGCCCGTCGAGATAAGGGATGATGCTCTCTTCCTTCAAGTGTTCGCTCATGCTCGTGCTCCCAATAGCGGCCGCAGCCGCACCCGCAAAGTCTCATAGGCCCGGAAGAGCAGCGACTTCAGCGCGCTCTCCGAGCACTCCAGAACCTCGGCAATCTCCGCGTAGTCGAGCTCCTGGTACTTGTGCAGCAGCACCGCCAACCGTTGCTTCTCCGGCAACTCTTCCACCGCGCGCCGGATCACCGCCAGCCGCTCCTGTTCTAGCATCACCTGCTCGGCCGTCGCCATCCCGTCAGGCAGCGCCTCGGCCAGCGGCTGCTCCGTCTCGCTGGCGTCAATCGAAATCTCGCGCTGGTGCCTCATCCGTCCATCCCGCAACGCGTTCAGCGCCACGTTGGTGGCGATGCGAAACAGCCAAGTCGAAAACTTGGCCCGCGGCTGATAGTTTTTCCGCGCCCGGTACATCCGCAGAAAAACCTCCTGCGCCAGGTCCTCGGCCGGCTCCCGCCGGTAGACCATGCGGTAGAGGAAGTGGATGACTGGCGCCCGGTACTTGGCCACCAGAAAATTGAACGCCTCCTCTCGCGCCCTCGCATCGCCCGCCCGCAGGCGAAGCATCCAGTCTTCGTCGGTCCTCGCCACGGCCGGCCTCATAAGGGTTTAACCCGAATTCCTGCCGAAAGTTCCGCGCGTGGGTCGGCTTGGCGGGTCATGCTTCAAGGCCTTACAGAACCAGGTCGAGCGGAGTTCCCGCGCTCTTTGCGGGACACTCTTCGGGAGGGCACGGCTTCAGCCGTGCCGAAATCAATGGCGCGCGAAGCGCTTCCTTGGAAGGGGTCTGGGGAAACCCCTCTTGGGTGTCCCCAGCCGTTTCGGCTCTCACCGCAAGCTCGCCAGAGCCTCTTCTTCGGTGTGGAAGCACCGTTCGACCAGCGGCCCGAAGATGCGCCCAATCTTCGCCGCCGGCCCGGGCGGCACCAGCAGCGCCATCTTGCCGCCCTGCTCCTTCACTTTGAGGAAAGCACCGACTATTGTCCCCACGCCGGTGCTGTCGAGGTAGTTCACCTCGCTGAGGTTGAGGAGGACTTTCTTCTTGTTGGCGGCGATCAACTGCTTGATCTGGTCCTGGAGCGCGTCCGTCTCCTCCCCCAGAAGAATCTTGCCGCTCAAATCCACGCAGGTGATGCCCTGCACTTCCCGGAGAGTAATGGTCAACTGCATGACGGCCTCTTTACCCTGAGTCCCGCACGGCGGGACGAAGGGCAGCTTGTCTCAGCTTAGGATACGCCGCCGCTGACCTGAAGGCAATTTCGGATATCTAGTGAGGAAGGAACTGGCCGAACACCAGCATGAGAGCCACGCCGGCGAAAACCCAGACCGCCATGCCGATGCCGGGCTCGCGGTTGACCTCCGGCATCAAGTCGGAAGCGGCGACGTAGAGCGTGGCGCCGGCCGACACCAGCAGCCCGTAGGCGACCTGCGTATGCAGGATCCACATCGCTGTCACTCCCAGCAGCGTGGTCGCGCCCATCAGCACCGATGCCGCCAGCGCCTGCCGCGGTCCCCGGCCGCTGGCCAGCATCACCGAGGCAATGGTGAACCCATCGGGAATCTTGTGCAGAAAGATGGCGAGGAATACCAGCGTGCCCAGCGACGTGGAAACAATGAAGCCGGCGGCGATGGCGGCGCCGTCAAAAAAAGCGTGGATGGCCATGCCCACAGCGGCGGCGTAGCCGCGCGCCGGCCGCGCAAATTCCTCCGGATGCGTTTCCTCGCCGAAATGAAGATGGGCGGTCATGGTGTGCTCGAAGAAATGCACCAGCAGATACCCGCCCAGCACCAGCGTGAGTCCTGAGCTGCCGGTGAGCTCCAGACCTTCCGGCACCATCTCCAGCAGCGCGGTCGCCAGCATGAAGCCCGAGCCCAGGGCGATGAAGTACTTCAGCACCTCGCGGCGCCAGTAGTGGCGCACGATCATCACGCCGCCTAAAATGTTGGCCCCGGCAGCCGTCAATCCGAGCAGAAAGCTGAGAAGTAGATTCCGCATTGTCTATTGAGCTGTGTGGCGGATGTAGAGCACGTCGCCATCGTTGACGCGATATTCCTTCCCTTCCAGGCGCACGCGGCCTTTGTCGCGCGCGGTTGCCAGCCCGCCGCACTCGACCAACTCCGGCAACGGAACGACTTCTGCTTTGATGAAGCGACGCGCGAAGTCGGAATGTATCATTCCCGCCGCGTCCACCGCCACCGTGCCGGGCGGCGCCGCCCAGGCGCGGCACTCGGTTTCTCCCGCGGTGTAGAAGGTGATCAGCCCCAGCAGCCGGTAGAGCGTGTGCAGCACTCGGTCGCGCGCCGATTCCTTCAGCCCGTAGCTGACCAGAAATTCGGCGGCATCGGCGGCCTCGAGCTCGGCCAGCTCGCTCTCGATCTTGCCGCAGATTTCCGTCACCGCCACGCCGGGCTGCCCGCGAAAAGCGTCGAGCTTGTAGCGATGCGGGATCTCGTCCAGCGTGGGCGCGTCGTCATCGCCCACGTTCAGCACCACCAACAGCGGCTTGGCGCTGAGCAGCATGAAGCCGTGCAGCGCGCGCTGTTCCTCGGCGCTGAGCGTGGCCGCCCGCAGCGGCGTATTCGCAGCCAGCAGCGCGCGCGCTTTCTCCAGAATCGCGTGCTCGTGCTCCATCTCCGGAGTCTTGGACTTCTTGAGGTCGCGTGCGACTTTGTCCATCCGCTTCGCCACCGTGTCGAGGTCAACCACCAGGAATTCGGTTTCCAGTTGCTCGAGGTCGCGCGCCGAGTTGACGTCGTCGCCGAAGACGCGCACTACGTGCGCGAAAGCGTCCGCGCCGCGCACCTGGCCGAAAACGCCGGCGTCCTTCTCCGGCTCGTTCAGCACCGCAGGCGCATCCACAAACTCCAGCGCGACGGTGGAAGTCCTTTTCGGTTGGAAGATACGGGTCAGGGCGTCGAGCCGCGCATCCGGAACGCGCGCTACGCCAACGTGCGCTCCGTAGGCTTCTGCATGTACTTGCGGGCCGCAGAGCGCCTTGAAGAGCGCCGTCTTGCCGCTTTGCGGGAATCCCAGAATGGCCGTGCGCACGCCGCGATGGTAGCACAGCGTGAACCCAGCCGCTGCGCACCGCACCCATCCACCGAGCCCGGTGGCACCCGCCACCGGGAAAGCTGGCTACCAACTGTTGTGGCTTTTCGTTAGAATGCTGAAGAGGTGGTGGGCGCTACCGAGCGAAGCGAGGCCCTGAGCAAACCCGCCGCAGGCGGGCGCGCCGAATGGGCAGGATTTGAACTGAACGCGGCAGACAGGAATGTCTGCCCCACCGAGTTGGCATGAGGTGGTGGGCGCTACAGGATTTGAACCTGTGGCCTCTCCCGTGTGAGGGGAGCGCTCCACCGCTGAGCTAAGCGCCCACGGGTAGAATTGTAGGCGACTTCCAAGGGGTCGACAAGGGGCCGATGGACCACACGCAAACCGCCGACGCGTCGTCCGCAAGCAGAACGCGCCAGCTCGCCGAGCTGCAGCGCGCCATCGGCACGGTCATCAAAGGCAAGGACGAAGTCATCAAGCTCACCCTCGTCGCCCTGCTGGCCCGCGGCCACCTGCTCATCGAAGACGTCCCCGGCGTGGGCAAGACCATGCTGGCCCGCGCCCTGGCGCGCTGCTTTAACTGCACCTTCCAGCGCATCCAGTTCACCTCCGACCTGCTGCCCTCGGACGTGGTCGGCATCACCATCTACAACTCCCACGAGCACAGCTTCGAGTTCAAACCCGGCCCCGTCTTCGCCAACGTGGTGCTGGCCGATGAAATCAACCGCACCACACCCAAGACGCAGTCGGCGCTGCTCGAAGCCATGAACGAAAGCCAGGTTACGGTCGAGAACCGCACCTATCCCCTGCCGCGGCCGTTTCTGGTGCTGGCGACGCAGAACCCCATCGAGCATCACGGCACCTATCCGCTGCCCGAATCGCAGCTCGACCGCTTTCTGTTGCGCGTCCGCATGGGCTACCCCGATGCCGAAAGCGAAAAAGAAATCCTGCGCGCCGAAAGCGACCCGCAGGCGGCGCTGGAGCGCCTCCAGCCGCTGCTGCCCGCCGACGAGGTGGCCGAGCTTCAGGACCAGGCGAACTCGGTGCGCGTGGACGACTCGCTGCTCGACTATACGCTGGCCATCGTCAAGCGCACCCGCGAGACCGAACACCTGACGCTGGGCGTCAGCCCCCGCGGCGCCCAGATGCTCCGCCGCGCCGGGCAGGCTCTGGCCTTTGTCGAGGGCCGCAGCTTCTGCGTGCCGGACGACTTCAAGCGGCTGGTGGTGCCCGTCTTCGCCCACCGCGTGGTCATCAACCCGCGCTACGCCTCTACGCTGCGCAAGGGCGACCTCGCCGCCGCCATCCTGCAGGAGATTGTTGACGCCACCGAAGTTCCCCTCTGACGGGTCGCCATGCGCGAACAGCTCCGCCAGTTTGTTCTGCGCTACCCGGCGCTGAAACGCGCCGCGCCCTACTTCGAGCCGGACTTCGATTGGAGCGGCGCCAAGAACTTCCTTCTCTCCATTCTGTTCCTCAGCATCGGCATGGCACTGGCGCTGCACGGAGCGGCACTGATTGACCGCGGCCTGTGGCGCTGGGGCGCGACGCTGCACTCGCTGGCGCTGCTCATCTCCTTTTACGTTGCCGTTCGGCTGGTGCCGCGCATGGCCATCAACACGCCGCTGCGCTGGCTCATCTACGAAATCAACTACAAGCTGACCCGCGAGGGTGGCGTTTACATTACCGCCATCTTCATCATCGCGCTGGCGGCGCTCAACACCGGCAACAACCTGCTCTACCTCGTCGTCTCCAGCCTGCTGGCCGGGATTCTGGTTTCCGGCGCGGTGTCGCGGATGGTGCTGACCGGCATTGAGCTGACCCTCGAGCTCCCGGAGCACATCTTCGCGCAACGCCCGGTGCTGGCCACACTCACGCTCTCGAACCGCAAGCTCACCCTGCCGTCGTTCTCTCTGCTGGTCAGTTCGCCCGAAGCCAAGAATGGAAAGAAAAAACTGGCGCCGCCGCCGCGCCGCGTGCTCGACCAGCCCGTCTACTTCCCCTACATCCCGCGCAACAAACAGTCCGCGCAGCAGGTCGAGCTGGTCTTCCCCCGCCGCGGCCGCTACGCCCAGGACGCCTTCAGCGTGAGCAGCAAGTTTCCTTTCGGGTTCCTTCTCAAGACGCGCAAGCTCGAAGCCGCCAGCGAAGTGATCGTCTACCCGCCGGTGCAGCCCACCGAGGAGTTCTACGAGATTCTCCCGCTTATCAGCGGCGAGCTGGAGAGCTACTTCCGCGGCCGCGGCCACGACCTCTACACCATCCGCGACTTCCAGCCCGGCGACCCGGCGCGGCACCTCGACTGGAAAGCCTCCGCCAAGGCGCAGACTCTGAAAGTGCGCGAGTTCGCCCGCGAGGATGAGCGCCGCGTCGAGCTCATCTTCGACAACTTTCTTCCCCACGAATCCCGGGGCACCGACGCAGAGGCGCGCTTTGAACGCGGTGTCAGCTTCTGCGCCTGCCTGGCCTGGCACTTCAACGAGATTGACGCCCAGATGATGTTCCACAGCCCGCCGCTCGAAACCCGGATGACCGGCGCCGGCGAGATTATCTACGACATTCTTCACCACCTGGCGCTGGTCGAGCCGCAGGCAGACTCCGACAATCAGTTTCTCGAATCGCTGAGCGACGAAGTCGACACTTTCAAGATTATCGTCACCGCGCGCTCGCGCGGCTCCATCCCGACGGCGCTGTGGACGTCGTCGTACTTTGTCTTCATGGACTCACTGCAATGAGAAAGACCCACAACATTCGACGCTCGCTTCTCCGTTGGTTCGACGGCAACAAGCGCGACCTGCCGTGGCGACGCACCCGTGACCCGTATGCCATTTGGATAGCGGAGATAATGCTGCAGCAGACGCGTGTACCGACGGTAATCCCCTACTACCACAAGTTCTTGCACACTTTTTCGTCCGTACACAAGCTGGCGCGCGCGCGGCTTGGCTCGGTGCTGCGACTGTGGGCGGGGCTGGGCTACTACTCGCGCGCGCGACACCTGCACCATGCCGCAAAAACGATTGTGCGCGAACACAACGGCCGCTTCCCTGCCACGCTGGAGCAGGCGCTGGCACTGCCCGGCATCGGCCCCTACACCGCCCGCGCCATCCTCAGCATTGCGTACGAGGAACCTGTCGCGGTAGTGGACGGCAACGTCGCCCGCGTGCTGGTGCGGCTGTTCCGCCTGCGCGCGCCCGACCCGAACAACCGCGCTGCCCTGCAACCGCTGGCCGACAAGCTCGTCGACCGGCGCCGCCCAGGCGACTTCAATCAAGCTCTGATGGAGCTCGGCTCCACCGTCTGCCTGCCGCGCGCTCCTCGCTGCTCGGATTGCCCGCTGGAAAAACTCTGCGCCGCGCGGCAAGCCGGCGTCGAGCAGCGGCTCGGCCTGCGGCCCGCTCGACGGGCACGACCAACGACCATGCTCAACGTGCTCGTCCCCCGGCGGAATGGGCGTGTCCTTCTGGTACGCGAGCCCAGCGGCGTGTTCTCCGGCCTCTGGCACTTCCCTTACACGGCGGGCCGCCCGGCGAAACAATCCGGAGTCAAGGTTCTGCGTCGGCTGTACACATTCGAGCACGAGATGACCGCGCGCCGCCTCGTCCTACACGTGTACGAGGCCAGTGCCAATGGTGCGGCTGCCCTTCCCGAAGGGCGCTGGGTTCGTCCGCAAAACGTTTCCCGTCTCGGCGTGGGGGCGGCGACGCGCAAAATCGCCGCCGCACTGGTGAATGCGTAATGGCCACGGCAACCCTGCCAGCCAGCTCGGCGGTACACCGCTACTTCGAAGTCTCGCTGTTCTTGCTGCTGACGGTGGGGTTTCTGTCACTGGCCTCGACGGGGAACCTGGACATCGCGTCGATGGCGCTGGTCTCGGGCGCACTCATCGTCAAGGCGCTGCGCTACCGAGCTCATCGCGAGCCGGAGCTCCAGGCCAAGACCGTGCGCGCCTTCACCGCGGCCTACTTTCTGTTCTACCTCATCGACTTCAACGTGCTGTCCGGCGGCTGGCCCGACGGCCTCATCCCCGCGACCACGCACCTCGTCCTCTTTCTCGCGGTGATGAAGATCTTCTCGGCGCGCACCAACCGCGACTACCTCTGGCTGACACTCATCGCGTTTCTCCAGATTCTCGCCGCCGCCACGCTGACCGTGGACCTGACTTTCCTGGTGTTCTTCTTCCTCTTCCTCATCGTCGGCATCTCCACCTTCATCAGTTTCGAGATCAAGCGCGGGATGGAGCGCGGGCAATCGGCGCCCGTGCCGGTGGGCACGGCGCTGGGGCGGCGGTTGGAGCGCTCGCTGCTCGTGACCTCGACCACCGTCGCCGTGAGCACTCTGGTGATTTCCACGTTTTGGTTCTTCCTGCTGCCGCGCGTGACCGCCGGCTACATGGGCGTCTACGGCCCGCAACCGGAACAGATCAGCGGCTTCTCGAACGAGGTCACTCTCGGCGACATCGGCAGCATCAAGCGCAACCCGGCGGTGGTGATGCGCATTCGCGTCAGCGACGGCGACCCGCGGCAACTGGACGGATTGAAGTGGCGCGGCATCGCCCTGAGCCGGTTCGACGGCGACCGCTGGGTCACGCACACCCGCTCGGCGCCCGCGGTGCCTTCCCTCGGCGCGCGCTTCGAATTCCCGCGGACCCCGTTCCGCGAAGGCAAGCCCTCGCGCCCGCAGCCGGTACGCTATCGAGTGCTGCTGGAGCCGCTTTCGACGACGGCGATGTTTGCCGCCGCCGTGCCGTTGGAGATCAGCGGGCGATTCCAGCAACTAGGGCAGGACGAAGCCGGCTCCATCTTCAACCGGCGACCCACCTACGCGCTGCAGAGCTACGACGTCGCCTCCGACACCGCGCGGCCGCTGCCCGACGCGTTGCGGCCCAGCCCGGCCGACTACCCGGTGAACATCCGCCAGATCTACCTGCAGCTGCCGGAGGTGGACCCGCGCGTGACCGAGCTGGCGCAGCAAGTGACGGCGGGCTTCGACAACCCGTACGACAAGGCCGCGGCGCTGGAGCGCTATCTGCGCACGCAATTCGGCTACACGCTCGACCTGCCCACCGAGCCCGAAGAGGACCCCATCGCCGAATTCCTCTTCGTCCGCCGCAAGGGGCACTGCGAGTACTTCGCCGCCGCGATGGCTGTGATGCTGCGCACGCAGGGTATCCCTTCGCGCCTGGTCAACGGCTTCCTCACCGGCGAATACAACGACGTGGGCGAGAACTACATTGTGCGCGCCAGCGACGCGCACACCTGGGTGGAAGTGTATTTCCCCGGCGTGGGCTGGGTGGAGTTCGATCCCACGCCACCCGACCCCAACGCGCCGGGCGAGGGCTGGCTGACCACCCTGGCCCACTACGTGGACGCGGTGGACTTGTGGTGGGACGAGTGGGTGGTGCAGTACGACGAAATACACCAGCGCGTGCTGGCGCAGAACTTGGTCACCGATAGCTGGTCGGCCCGACGCTGGCTGCGGCAGAAGCGCCGCCAGGCGTCGAACGAAATGTACGGCCTCTTCGACCACGTGCTCGCCAGCCCGTTCACCTTGCCGGTGCTTTTGCTGCTGGGAGCGGGCGTGGTCGCGCTGCTGCATGGAAGAGAGCTCTACGACTTTGCGCGCAGTGCATGGCTGCTGCGCCGCGGCAACGGGCGCGCGCTTAGCCCGCACGAGGCCACGCTGCTCTACTCGCGCCTGCTGGCCACGCTGCGCCGCAAGGGCTTCCGCAAAGGCGCGGCGCAAACGCCGCTCGAGTTCGCCGCTTCCCTGCCTCCGCCCGAGCTGGCGGCGCGCGTGCAGGAGTTCACTTCTCTCTACAACCACGCGCGCTTCGGGGAACAGATTGCGCCGGGCGGGCGCCTGGCCGAGCTGTTGCGCGCGGTGCGCGCCTGGAGGCAACGCGCCTGAGCAGACGTGCTAGAATTCCGAGGAAGCCATGCAGTTGAGCTGCCCCATCTGCCGCACGCCGACCGATTCCACTCGCGACCCCGACTTTCCCTTCTGCAGCCCGCGCTGCCGCCTGCTCGACCTCGGCAACTGGGCCGATGGACGCTACCGCGTGCCGGATTCCACTCCCGTACCCGCGGCAGACACTGAGGACGAGCGCCCCTCGCGCTCCTGACGTGGCTTCGACCTCTGCTTCGCGCGTCGGTGTCTGGTTGGCTACCGGATTGGGGTTGGGCTATGCGCCAGTCGCACCGGGGACGGCCGGCTCTCTCGCCTCCGTTGTCCTGTTTGCGTTGGCGCACACATTCCTGCAGCCCGCGGTTTTCCCGATAGTCTACCTGGCAGGGCTCCTCGTGTTGCTGCTCGTCGCGTGGTGGAGCACCGAGCAGGCGCTGCGGCACTGGCAAAGCAAGGACCCGCAGACGGTGGTGATTGATGAAATCGTCGGGCAGTGGGTGGCGTATGGCGGCGTCATCTTCGCCGAGTGGCGACAACTGACCGCGGGCGGGTGGAAATATCTCGTGGCGGGTTTTATACTCTTCCGTGCCTTCGATGTGCTGAAACCTTTTCCCATTCGCCGCAGCGAACACCTGCCCGGCGCCGCCGGTGTAGTGGTGGACGACGTTCTGGCGGGCCTCTACGCGGCGGCGGGACTGATTCTGCTGGCCCGGACGGGATGGCTGAACTGAGCGACAAACAACCCAAGATCGAACGGTTGTCCCCGGCGGCGGCAATCGCCGGCGGCGACGTCCGCATCCACGGGCAGGGCTTCACGCGCCACAACCACGCGCAGCCACGCGTCCGCTTCGGTGAGACCGAAGCGGACGTCACGGTGGCCTCGGACGATTTTCTGGTGGCGACCGTGCCGCCAGGCGCCGTGGGCGATTCGTTGCGCGTCTCGACCAGCGGCGGCGACACCGCACCCGCGCCGCTGCGGCTGGGCGCGCTTATTGCCGACAATCTCCACCCTGTTG
>JAXIPK010000212.1:0-5123 GCA_045402975.1 Acidobacteriota bacterium | reverse complement strand
GGGCGAAAAGCGAGTCGCCCGAGGTTGAGACCGAGTCTCCGCGTCAGTCCATTCAACGCCAGCAGCCACCGGAACGCGGTGCGGCGCAGCCGACCGGCGCGCTCGACTTCTTTCCACACTCGCTCGCGGATGAGGTAGAAGAACTGCGGCACGACGCAGAAGATGGTGATGTCGCGCTCCCCCAGCGCCCGCATCAACTCCGTTGTGTTCACGGTCTCGAGAAAGACCACGCGGGCTCCGACCGAGAAAGGCAGAAACAGATTCACCACGAGAGCCAGCGCGTGAAACAGTGGTAGCACACCGAGCAAGCTGTCTTTGTCATTTACGCCAAACACGCTCGGAACCACTTCCACCACCGCCAGCATGTTGGCGTGCGTCAGCACCACACCCTTGGGGTCGCTCGTCGTCCCGGAGGTGTACATGATGATTGCAGGGTCGGCCGGCATTGCCGAGCAGGCAGGCACGGGCGGCGGCGCAGATCGAAACGCAGCATCGAGACTCGTAAACCCGGGCGCTTCGCCGTGGAGCAGCGCGATGGGTAATGACGCGTCGCCCGCGGCCGCGCGGGCCACGTCGGCAAAGCGCGGAGTCGTCAGCAGAGCTCGTGCGCCGCAGTCGGCCAGCAGCCGCGCCACCTGCTCCGGCTTGTAGTTGGTGTCGAGAGGCACGGCCACCGCGCCCAGGCCCAGGATTCCCCAGAACGCCGCGCACCAGCGGGCGTCGTTCTCCGCCAGAATGGCACAGCGGTCGCCCGGTCGCAGGCCGAGCCCGCCGAGATAGGCGGCGGTGCAGTCCGCCCAGCGACGCATCTCGGCGTAGGTGACGGATTCAAGGGAATCGCGGCGCTGGACTTCGACGGCGACGTGAGCGCTGAAGCGCTCCGCCGCGGTCGCGAAATGTTCAAAGAGATTGTTCATCGGCCTTCGAGAGGGAGATAAACCGGTTCGGCGAGGAATGTCAAGAAGACAAGAGGCGGGCCGAGCCCGACCCGCCTCTGTTCGACGTACGGACGACCTAGTTGATGGTGATGGTGCCTGAGCCGGTTTCGAGCGACAGGCGTGGACCGCCGCCGCGGACCGTGCCGCGCAGCGCGTTGGGCTTCACGGTGCCTACCACGGTGACCGGATGATTGGTCTGTACGCGGCCCGAGTCGGAGTGGGCGTCGAGCTCGAACGCCGCCTCCGCCGGCAGGCGAACACTGATGCCTCCCGAGCCGGTGTCGAGCTTCCAGTCCTTGGTCGCCTGGCCCTCGACTTCAATGCTGCCGCTGCCCGTGCTGGTGCGCAAACCGCCGCGCACGCCGGTGACCTCGACGCTGCCCGAGCCGGTTTCAATCTCGGCCTCGGCGGGAACGGAAAGCTGGGCCTCGACGCTGCCGCTTCCCGTGTTCCCGCGGAAGTTGCCGGCGATGCCGGTGGCGGTGATGTGCCCGCTGCCGGTCTCCGCGCGCACGTCTCCCTTTACGTCGGTCAGTTCAATGTGTCCGGAGCCGGTCTCGGCGTCCACGCCGCTGCCGATGTGCGAGATTTGCAGATGGCCGGAGCCCGTGCTGGTCTGCACCGGTCCCTTCAGGCCCTCAATGGTCTGGTGGCCGGAGCCGGTTTCGCCCTTGAAGCGCGTGTCGGCAGGAACTTCGATTTCGTAAGTGATGGACACGTTCTCCCGCAGGTCCTCGTCTTCAATCCGGCCGATACGAATGGAATTCCCGGTTTGCGTGATGGGCGGGCTGGCCACAATGCGCCGCACCTTTTCCTCGGGGTCGAGCCCGTCCTTCCCCTGCCAGCCGGAGCGGGCTTCGACCAGGCCGTGAATCCGCACTTGATTCCCTTCCACCGCGCGCACGTTGATGTGGCCGGCGCCGGTCATTACGGCAAGGTCCACGGCGCCGGTCACGGTCAAGGTGCGCTCGAATGAGCCCTTGGCCGGGGCCGCCTGGGCCGCCAGCGCCGGGACGGCGAGCGCAGCAACCAATCCAAGAAGTATCAACCTTCGCGTCAGCGTTCTTTGCATTGTTCCTCCTGGTTCATTTCATTCGCTCCCAACCCTACTCGTAGCGCAGCGCCTCGACCGGATCGAGCCGGGAGGCGCGCAGCGCCGGCACCAGGCCGCTCACCATCCCCACCACCACCAGGATGGCGGTGGAGAGCGCCACTGTCCCCAGCGAAACTGCCAAGTGGATGTCGCGCTTGCCGGAAGTGTCCTCGAACGCCGGCCCCAACAGTGGCAGCGTGCCGATTCCGACCGCCAGAACATAGGCCAGCACGATCCCCACCGCGCCGCCCAGCAGCGTCAGCACCATCGCTTCAGCCAGAAACTGCAGGCGGATGTGGTGGCGGCGCGCCCCCAGCGCCCGGCGCAATCCGATCTCGCGGATGCGTTCATTCACCGACACCAGCATAATGTTCATCACACCGACCCCGCCGATTCCCAGCGTCAACGCGCCGATGAAAAGCAGCAACGCCTGCAGTCCGATGGTGATGCCGTCAATGATGGGGCGGAACTCTTCGCGGCCGAACATCCGTAGCGCGCGCTGGTCGGTGGCGGAGAAGCTCTGCCGGCGCGCCAGCGTGGCCAGCACTTGCGCCTTGGCGGCCGGCTCGAATTGTGGCGCCACCGGAGCGAACACGATAACGCTGGCGTAGCGGGCGTTCCAGAGGTCACCGGCCGCGGTGTAGGGGATGAAGGCCGATTCATCGTCGCTGGTGAAGTAATTGGAAAACTGCAGCTTGTTGTCCATCGTGCCGATCACGGTGAACCGCACGCCCATGATGCGCACCACTTCGCCGATGGCCGGGCGGCCGGCGAAGAGCTTTTTCGTCAGGCGCCCGCCCAGCACCACCACCCGGCGGCGCTCGCGGAAGTCGTCCGGGCTGATCCAGCGGCCTTCGCTTGGCACTTCGTTGCGGATTTCCCCGTAGATGGGATAGACGCCGCGGATGGCGGTGGACTGCATCCGGTCGCCGTAGGTAATGGGTTGCCAGCGCACCGTCTCCAGGCTGACGTGCTTGACGAGCGGCGCTTCCTCCTGGATGTTCTTCATGTCCACTTCTTCCAGGCGGATGCGTTTGCCGGCGCGCTCGCCGCCGGCCTGCTCGCTGGTCTGGCCCGGCCAACCGACTACGGCAGTCTGGCCGAAAGAATCGAACCCATCCACCAGCACGGCGCGGAAGCTGCTGCCGTAGGCAATGAGCAGCGTAACCGCCACGATGCCCCAGGTGATGCCGAGCATGGTCAGCGCGCTGCGCAAGGGGTTGCGCCGTACCGCGCCCCAGGCGAGGACTAGGACTTCGCGGAGCATCTACCCTCCTGCCTCATAGCGCAGGGCTTCGATCGGATCCACGGCGGCGGCGCGGCGCGCGGGGTAAAGAGCGGAGAACAAAGCCACCGTCCCGAGCAACACAATGCCGACCACGCCCGACTCGAGCGTAGGCAGCAGCCCGGCGAAGAAAGAATCCTGCGGCAGGTTGCTGAAGAACGCTGTGTTGGCCGCGAAACACAGGCCGTAGGCGACGCCGAGGCCGATGCCGCCGCTCAGGAACACGACAATGGAAGTCTCGACGAAGAACTGCCAGAGAATGGAGCGCGAGGTGGCGCCCACGGCCTTGCGCACGCCGATTTCCCGGGTCCGCTCACGAACCGCAACCAGCATGATGTTCATCACTCCGATGCCGCCCAGAAAGAGCGTTGTTACGCCGATAGCGCCCATGAAATATTTCATCCCGTCGGTCATGCGGCGGAAGGCCTTGGCGTTTTCCACCGTGTCCCAGATGGGTACCGCCTCTTCATCGCGCGGGTCGAAGTGGTGCGTGCGCGCCAGCGCCACGCGCACCTGACGCTCGCAGTTCTCGTGCTCCTCCAGCGATTTGGGCGTCACCAGCAGCCGGTCCACGCTGTTCGAGTACCACGGCGGCGTGTTGGGAAAGTCGCGCTTGACCACGCTGAAGGGGATAAAAATCTTCTGCACATCCTGGCCGTCGTAGCTCGAGTCCTGTTCCTTCTCGCGCATCAGGCCGACGACCACGTACGGAAACTCTCCGATATGGATGGTTTCTCCCATCGACGCATGGCTGCCGAAAAGCTGCTTTCGGGCATCGCTCCCCAACAGGGCCACGCGCCGGCCGGCGTTCTCGTCCTCCCAGCTCGGATAACGGCCCTCGGCGACGTCAATGCTGCGGATGTAGGCAAACTCGGGCAGTGAGCCCGTGACACGCAGCGAGGCGCTGTTGTAGCGGCTGCGCACCGGGGTGCCGCCCTGGCCCAGCTCCGGCATTACGTACTCGCAGGAGGGCGACTGCTCTTTGATGAAGATGTGGTCGGTGTCCAGCCATTGCAGCGGGCGCCCGGCGCGCATCCCGCCGGCCTGCATCGAGGTGCGTCCGGCAAAAACAATCATCAGGTCCTTGCCGAGCGTTTCGGCGGCGCGTTTCTGCCCGACGCGCAGCCCTTCGCCCGCCGCCACCATCAGCACGATGGAGACGATGCCCCAGGCGATTCCGAACATGGTGAGGGCGGTTCGCAGCTTGTGCGCCCATAGCGTGCGCATGGTGTCGGAAAAGAGCTCGCGCCACACCATGTTCAGTTCCCTCTCGCTGGCGACAACTCGGGAGGATTCTGTAGAGCTTCAACGAGCATCGGCGACCACGTAGCGGCGTGCTCGCCGCCTTTGTGGCTTTGTTCCTCTGCCGCCCGATTGTAGGTCGCCAGAAGCTTGCCCGGCTCGCACAAGCAATCAATCAGGGCAGCGCGCCCGTAAGTTGACTCGATGGTGGCGGCCATCTTCCAGCCGACGGTGTACCACGGCCCTTGAATGCCGAAGAAAGAGAAGCCGACCTGGTCGATTTGTTTCTGCTCGGTCAGGCGGCCCTCCAGGATGTCGAGGAAGAAGCCCTCCACCTTGCGCAAATCGTCGTCGAACCGGGCGACGTCGCGGTCCCAGCGCTCTCGATCTGCCGCCGCGCTGGCCGCGTGCGGGTGCACGTCGGGACCTCCGGCGGCCGCCAACATGGCGACGCCCTCGCCGAAGGCGCCGAGCCAGCGCAGAACCTGTCCCACGGCGGGCGAGTGAGCCTGTGCCTGTTCGGTTTCGGAGCGGTCCGCGCAGGCTCCGGCATAGCCGATGTGGT